>JAMPXD010000192.1 GCA_023701365.1 Geobacteraceae bacterium | reverse complement strand
GCGGTGGCGCGCTGGTTCGCTTACCGCGACAACCGCAACAACACCGCCCATGACTACGGTGTCGGTTTTGCCGAGGACACCCTCAAGCTGCTGCCGGGCTTCATTGCCGACGCCCGCCAGCTGGAAGCAACCCTGCGCGAGAGGCTGGGCCGTGGCGACGCTTGATCTGCGCCCCGAGTGGCTGGAGACCGTGCGCCGCCTGCTCGCCCTCCATCTCCCAGAGGCTGAAGTGTGGGCCTACGGCA
This sequence comes from Geobacteraceae bacterium, assembly GCA_023701365.1. GTDB lineage: Bacteria > Desulfobacterota > Desulfuromonadia > Geobacterales > Geobacteraceae > JAMPXD01. The sequence goes on along the minus strand of JAMPXD010000192.1, from coordinate 6,961 downwards.
GCCGGATCAACGGCACGGCCCACGAGGGGAGCGACCTCGATCTGGTCGTGCGCAACCCGGCCGACCTCGAAAAGCCCTTTCAGGATCTGTCCGGCATGCGGGAAGCCTTGGCGGAGAGCGACCTGCCGATCCTGGTGGACGTGCTGGACTGGGCGCGGATTCCGGAAAGCTTTCGCCAGGAGATCAGCCGCGGGGGGATGGTGGCGGTGCAGGGGGCGGAGCGCTCCGCTGAGGCGGGGAAGCGGCTGGAGGCAAGATAGGCCACCGTCGGGAAGATTATCGTTAGGATCAAAGCTTGCCCACAGATCTGACCACACACAATCTGGCCTGGCAGGAGAAGTTGGCTGCTTGATACCCAGGCAAAAAATTACGGAGCTTTTTCCAGTGAATAACGTCTTTATCATCACGCCGAGTTACTTGATGAAGAAGAAACATCCCTTTACAGAGGGGATCATGCAGCTCTCCAAGCTGGGTTTTAATGTGATAAACCCGGAATTTCCGAAAGCGCTCCCCTCGCCACGGGAGAAGGCGGATCAGTTGCACAGGGCCTTTGCCGATCCCGGCATAGACATTATCCTGGCCCAGCGCGGCGGTTACAGCGCGATGAAATCTCTGCCATTCATCGATTTCGAATTGATAAAAAACCACCCCAAGATCCTGGCCGGTTTCAGCGATTTATGCGCATGGCTCAATCCGATCCATGAGCGAACAGGACTGGTAACTCTGCATGCCCCAATGGTGATCAATCTGGACGCGCCGACGCCATTTACAGTCAACTCCTTTATGAACGCCGTAACAGGCTACCCGGAGAAAGATCTGCTTAAAGATGCCCCCGTGACCGTCTATAATTCCGGTATTGCCAGCGGCACTCTCAAAGGTGGCAATCTCATTACCATTACGGCCCTGATTCATACGGACTGGGATGTCAAAATGGACAATGCAATCCTTTTTCTTGAAGACGTTGATGAAAAACCGCACCAGGTTGATCGTTATCTGACACAGTGGATTCTTTCGGGAAAATTCAGGGGGGTCAAGGCCGTTATCCTCGGCGATTTCCGCGGAATCGAGAGCCGGCAGGTCCATGATATGCTGGCCTCACAAATGGAGTTGAATTTCCCGGTTATCCATTGCCCTTATGTCGGCCATGTCAAGAACAAGATAACCATGCCCGTAGGAGCAGAGGTAGAGCTGAATACGGATACCAGGCAACTGCTGATAAAACAGCTATCCTTTCCCGGGGCAACGCAATGAACGTCATCTGGCTGGTCCTGCTTTCGATTAGCATTGTTTTTGCCATAGTTACCGGTAATCTGGAACCCTTCACCAAATCAATTTTCGAAGGAGCCAAATCCGCGGTTGAAATATCCCTTTTCCTGCTCGGCGTAGTGTCGGTCTGGATGGGGATAACGAGGATACTGGAAGATTCCGGGCTGATCTACCGGATCGCGCATCTATTCAGGCCGGTCATGTCGAGGCTGTTCAGGAACATACCCGGCGATCATCCTTCGATCACGGCCATCACCCTCAATGTGCTGGCCAATCTTTTCGGCCTAGGAAACGCGGCCACCCCGCTCGGGATCAAAGCCATGCAGGAACTGGATTCCCTCAACGAGGAGAAGGGAACCGTGACATATGAAATGATGATCTTTATTGTCATAAATACCGCCAGCATCCAGTTGATCCCGTTTTCAGTGATTGGCATACTCGCCGGCTACGGCGCCGCAAACCCGGCCGCGATTGTGCTTCCGGTGCTGATCGCCACCGTTATTTCCGCGATGGCGGCTTTATTGATCCTCTTCACGTTCAGGAAGATTCTTAAATGATCCAGTACATAAACTACCTGTCGCTCCTCATTATCCCGTTATTCATCCTGTTCACGATATGGTACGGAACCTTCAAGAAGATCAGGGTCTATGATTCCTTTATCGCCGGGGCCAAAGAAGGGCCGGGCATTGTCCTGAAAATTTTTCCCTATCTGCTGGCCATCTTCGTCGCCATCAAGGGTTTTCAGGCTTCGGGCGCATTTGAGGCTGTCAGGAACGTTTTTCACAGCTCATTCGCTTCTCTGGATATCCCGCTGGAAGTCTTTTCCATGTCGATCATCAAACCTCTCTCCGGCAGCGCCTCGACTGCCCTTTTTACCGACATAGTAAAGACTGCCGGTCCGGACTCGATCGCCACCAAAATGACGGCGGTTATCATGGGTAGCGCGGAGACCACTTTTTTTGTGCTGGCAGTCTATCTCGGCGCTGTAAGTATCAAGAAAACCCGATATCTTCTGCCGGTATGTCTGGTTGCGGATTTTGTCGGAATAGTCGTGGCCGTGGCAGTCGTGAGGTGGATATTCTGATGTGCAGACTTCTCGGTATAACCAACTTTGAATTTTCCAGGCATGATAAAATAGTCAGGAATTTTTGCGAACTCGCCCGTATCGGCAATGTCATGGCCGGTGACCCTCCCGGGCACCAGGATGGCTGGGGGCTGGCCTTCTATCGGAATGGGGAATTGACGGTTCACAAGAGCGGGGGCAATCTCCTGGAAGAAACGGAAAAAGTCATCGGTCAATTAAGCGGGATTGGCAGGGCGCCGGTGGTGATCCTCCATCTGCGCAAGTCTGCCTGGAATGACACCAGCTCCACCCGGCACGCACATCCCTTCCATTACAACAAGGTGGTTTTTGCCCATAACGGCGTGGTATATGATTACCAGGGGTTGATTCCCGCCGTAAGAATTCCGGGTCTCGGAGAAGACGCTCTCGATACGGAAGTCTTCTTCTATCATTTCATGAGCGCCGGGTCTCTCGAGCCGGGCCGGGCTTTTCTTCGTACGGTTTCCATAATCAAGCAGGGATACAGGTATTCCGCACTCAACTCCCTTTTCAGCGATGGGGCGAGATTATTCGCTTATCGTGATTACTCCAAAGAACCTGATTACTATTCGTTATACAAAGCATATTCAGAAGATTCCCGGATTATTTCCTCGCAGCCGCTTGATCAAGACATGCAATGGGAAATGATGGAGAACGAAGAATTTCTGGTGGTCCCTTGAATGCCCTCCCCTGGCCGCCGGGGGAGACCCCCCTGATGTTGTGGTCTATACCGGGAACGATTTGGTCGAGATCAGGGAGAACGTGTGGGGGGTGCCGGACTGGTATCTCTTTGGGGCGTTCTGATTCAGGGAGGGGGAAGGCAGCATGAGAGGCGGAGAGGCAGACGAAGGAAGGCAGGTCATCGTTACCGGTGACCGGCCCACCGGACCTTTGCATCTGGGGCACTATGTCGGTTCGCTGCGGGAGCGGGTGCGCCTGCAGCATCGGCACAGGCAGTTCGTCATCATCGCCGATGCGCAGGCGCTCACCGACAATGCGGCCAATCCCGGGAAGGTGCGCGCCAACGTCCTCGAAGTCGCGCTCGATTACCTGGCTGTCGGCCTCGACCCGAAGGTCACGACCATCTTCATCCAGTCGCTCGTTCCCGAGCTTGCCGAACTCACCATGTACTACCTCAATCTCGTCACGGTGGCCCGCCTGCAACGCAACCCCACCGTGAAAGACGAAATCGGGCAGCGCGGTTTCGGCGCGGCCATCCCCGCCGGCTTCCTCTGCTATCCGGTGAGCCAGGCTGCCGACATCACCGCCTTCAAGGCCGACCTGGTGCCCGTCGGCGGGGACCAGCTGCCGATGATCGAGCAGAGCGCCGAGATCGTGCGCAGCTTCAACCGCATCTATCACTGTTCCGTGCTGGTCGAACCCAGGGCGCTTCTTTCCACTGTCCCGCGGCTCCCCGGCACGGACGGCAAAGGGAAGATGAGCAAGTCTCTCGGCAATGCGATTTATCTCGGTGACAGTGAAGCCACGGTGCGTGACAAGGTGCGGAAGATGTACACCGACCCCGGCCATCTGCGGGTGGATGATCCCGGCACGGTGGAGGGAAATCCGGTGTTCGCCTACCTCGATGCCTTCGATCCCGACAGGGACGGTCTTGAAGCAATGAAGGATCACTACCGCCGTGGCGGGCTCGGCGATACCGTCATAAAGCGGCGCCTGCTCGATGTTCTCCTCCCCGAACTGGAGACTATCCGGGCGCGCCGCAGGGAATTCGCCGGGGAGCCGGCGCACGTCATGGGGATGCTTCGCGAGGGGAGCGCGGCGGCCCGGGCGGTTGCCGCCCGGACGCTCGCGGAGGTGCGCAGGGCGATGCAGATCGACTACTTTTCCACGTAGCACCGTGTAACATCTATATATGTCGTATCTCTTGTAGGGTGTGTTAGGCGGTTTTTGCCGTAACGCACCGGGAGAAGGTGCGTTACGCGATGAAGCCGCTAACTGCGCGTTCATCAGGGAGTAGTTTCTGGATTTTATCGGCCGATTTTAGTATAATATATATGTAAGGTAACAAAAATATTGATGTTTTTGCCCCTGATGCCTGGCAGCCTCCGCTGCGAGAGAGGGAGGTGGCATTATGAAAGTATTAGACATGGTAGTGGCGGCATTGCTCGCTATCGGAGGCCTTAACTGGGGGCTGGTCGGGTTCTTCGACTTTAACCTGATCTCCGCGCTCTTCGGCGAAGCCTCTGTGATCAGTAGGGTGATTTACGCACTGATTGGTTTCGGTGCGCTTTATGAGGTTGGTGATTTCGCCTTCGGGTTCAAGGCGATGCAGGATCGGTGGTGTGAAACCGCCACCGTTAAACATTAACGATAAACATCAGCGAAGGCCAAACAGGCATCAGGAACAGTATATTGAAGACGGACCGCAAGCGGTTCGTCTTTGTATTGGAATTCAACCATGCCCCACCGGCTCCATCTCGAACAATTCGGCAACGTCCATGCCCTGCCGATCCTCCACTACCGGATGGAGTTCGCCCACCTGGTGCGGGAGGCGGTGAAAGCGGTGGCGCCCGACTGCATCGCCATCGAGCTCCCCGCCACCCTGGAGGCCCCTTTTGTCCGCGCCATCGGGAGGCTCCCCCAGATCTCGGTCCTCACCTATGAGGTGAGCTCCGCCTCGCTCCTCAAAGGGAAGACCGCGGTAGAGGCGCCCCAGAGCGTCCATCTCCTCGTCGAGCCGGCCGATCCCCTGGTGGAGGCGGCCCGACTCGCCCAGGAGCGGGGCATTCCGCTCCAGCTGATTGACCTCGACCTGGACGACTACCCGCTCCACAATGAGCCGCTCCCCGATTCCTACGCGGTGCAGCGCCTCGGCCTGGCCGCCTATTACCGGGAGTATGCGGCGGCTTTCCGGGATGTTCCCCCCGACCGGGAGGACCTGCGCCGGGAGAAGGGGATGGCCTTTCGCCTCAGCCAGCTCTCCGGCCGCTACCAGCGGGTCCTGTTCGTCTGCGGCATGCACCATCTGGAGCGGGTGCGGCGGTTCTTCGGCGAGCCCCAGGCCGAGCCGCTCGGCCGGGTGAGGCGGGAGGGGCTCCGTCTGTTCAACCTCCACCCCGACTCCACCAGGGAAGTCCTTGGGGAGTTCCCGTTCCTCTCCGCCGTCTACGAGCTGCGCCGCGGCGAGTTCCCCCCGGAGCCGGCACGGCGGGAGGGGGGCCTGCGGAAGAGCTTCACCCTCTTCGAGCTGATCGAGGGGGGGAAGCGGGCGATCCCGGAAGAGGAGGCGATGGCGCAGTCGCTCGACCGGAGCGCCCGCCAGGTGGGGGTGGCGGGGGAGATGCCGGACCGCCAGCGGGTCATGTTCCGGCTGTTCCAGGAGGCGTCCCGCCACTACCGGCAGGAGACCGGCGAGACCGTCCATCTCTGGCAGCGCCGCGCCTTTTTCCGCTTCGCCCGCAACTGCGCGCTGATCGAAGGACAGCTCCTCCCCGACCTCTACCAGCTGCTCTGCGCGGCCCGCGCCTGCCTGGACGACAACTTCGCCTACGCCTTCTGGCGGCTCGCCAGCCATTACCCCTGGCAGCGGGAGACCGCCGACCTGCCGACCCTGCGCCTGAAACCGGAGGACCTCTGGGGATCGAGCCGGCGGCTCCGCTTCCGCCCCCGGCCGCGGCGGGAGGCAAAGGGGCTCTCCCGGCTCCGTTTCCTGCAGAGGAAGAGGGAGCTGCGCCCGGGCGAATGGCTCCAGGGGTTCGACAACCCCGCCATCTGCTCCTACCCCCCCGAGGACCTGGTGATCGAGGAGTATGGCCGGTTCCTGAAGAAGAAGGGGGCGCGCCAGCTCTCCGAGGAGGAAGGGAGGGTGGAGCCGTTTTCCGCCTCCATGCTGGACGGGATCGACATGCGGGAGACCCTGCGCAACCTCCCCGGGGGGAGGATCTACGTCCGGGAGAACCGGCGGGTCAAGGGGGGAGTGGGGAGCGTGGTGGTGGTCTTCGACGAGGACCGGGGCAACGATAGATTCCCCTACCTGATGACCTGGCTCGGCGAGCACGAGCAGGAGTCGGACATGGCCTTCTACGCCACCCAGCCGGCCGACAACATCGTCGGCCCCGGCATCTCCCGTTGCGAGTACGGCGGCTTCCTCCTCTCCTCTCCCCCCCGGCGGATGCTGGATGTCTGGCACGACCGGGACTACGCGCTTGCCCGTTCCAAGGCCGAGCTGCTGCTGCTGGCGGCCCTCGACTACTCCCCGGAAAAGCATGTGGTCTATGCGGCGCCCCGCCCGCCACGGAGCATCTTCCGCCAGCTCGCCGCCCGGCTGGGGAAGAAGATCGTCTACCTACCCCTCGGCTCCCTGTCGCCGGTGAAGCTGAAGCGGCTCCGGGTGTTTCACGTCCTGTACGGCAACGACAAGCGGGAGATCGCCCGGGACTATATCTGGTGAAGTCGCGCTGCCTTGGCACCATTCTTGATTGTCATAATCGTCTTTAAATCCAGCAGATCATCCACGCAAACCCGTCTGGGCGCCGACCGGCGCCATCCGGAGCGGGAAACACAGCTTATAATCACCGGTTAACCGCGGTCTCGAAATTCTCCAGGAATTTTAATTCATCCCGGTCTACAGGG
>JAMPXD010000191.1 GCA_023701365.1 Geobacteraceae bacterium | reverse complement strand
CTACCCTCTCCCATGTCTCTCCCGAAAAGATGAAAACGGCAATATCCACGAAAGACACGAAAAACACGAAATAATCGAAAACGAATCAACAAGAAAGAGGCACATTCGACTCACCATGCAGGTGAAGTATTCAATCAGCTTGGTTTCTTGGTTTTGTTCGTGTTTTTCGTGCATTTCGTGGACAAATGCTTTTCCCAGGATAAAGCGTACAAAGAAACGCCAAGATGGTTTTATTGACTTTGGTCAAGGCCTCTCTGCGTCAATACCGGTAAGGTGACATCATCACGGGGCGAAACAGAGGACCGGTCTGGTCTCTGCAGCCCCGGCACTCTAAGGAACCAACCTGCCGGCATGCCGGCAGAAGAGGGGAGAATGATGAAAAGGATTTTCAACTGGCTCGGTTTTACCGCACCCGCAGCGAACAACAACAACTCAGCAAAGGAGGAGAAGATGTCTAACATGTTTTGTTACCAGTGTGAACAGGCCGCCAACGGCGGCTGCAGCAAGGTCGGGGTGTGCGGCAAGCAGCCGGACGTCGCCGCCCTGCAGGACCAACTCGTCTACGCCATGAAGGGGATCGCCTTCTGGGCCGACCAGGCCCGCGGCAAAGGGGCGAAAGACCAGGAGATCGACCGCTTCATGGTCGACGGCCTGTTCACCACCGTCACCAACGTCGATTTCAGCGCCGAGGAGATCGCCAGGCTGGTCCGCCGGGCCGCCGAACTCCGCGACAAGGCCCAGGCCCTCTTCGAGAAGGCCAACGGCGGCGCCTATCAGGGAGCCGTTCCCGAAGCGGCCAGGCCCTTCGCTCCCGGTTCTACCGCCGAACTGGTCGCCCTGGGAGAAAGGCACGGGGTGAAGGATGACAGCATCGACCCGGACGTGAAGAGCGTCCAGGAGATCCTCATCTACGGCATGAAGGGGTATGCGGCCTATGCCCACCACGCCCTGGTGATCGGCCTGGAAAACGACGAGATCTACGCCTTTACCCACAAGGCGCTCGCCGCCACCCTCGACAAGGGACTGGGACTGATGGACTTCGTTGGCCTCGCCATGGAGTGCGGCCGGGTGAACCTCATCACCATGGAGCTGCTCGACAAGGCGAACACCGACAGCTTCGGGCACCCGGTGCCGACCCCGGTCCAGCTCGGCACCAGGGCGGGGAAGGCGATCCTGGTCTCCGGCCACGACCTGCGCATGCTGGAGGAGCTCCTCAAGCAGACCGAGGGGACCGGGATCAATATCTACACCCACGGCGAGATGCTCCCGGCCCACGGCTACCCGGGGCTCAAGAAGTACGGCCACCTGGCCGGCAATTTCGGCGGCGCCTGGCAGGACCAGGCCAAGGAGTTCGTCAACTTCCCCGGCGCCATCATCTTCAACACCAACTGCATCCAGCGGCCGGCCGAGAACTACAAGGACCGCCTGTTCACCTGGGGGCTGGTGCAGTGGCCCGACGTCAAGAACATTGACGGCTGGGACTTCTCGCCGGTGATCAACAAGGCCCTGGAACTCCCCGGCTTCGCGGAGAACCCCGGCAAGGAGATTCTGACCGGCTTCGGCCACAACGCGGTGCTCGGCGTCGCCGACAAGGTGATCGAGGCGGTCCAGGCCGGCCAGATCCGGCACTTCTTCCTGATCGGCGGCTGCGACGGCGCCAAATCGGGGCGCAACTACTACACCGAGTTTGCCGAGAAGGTCCCCAGCGACTGCGTGATCCTGACCCTGGCCTGCGGCAAGTACCGCTTCAACAAGCTCGACTTCGGCGACATCGGCGGCATCCCGCGCCTCCTGGACATCGGCCAGTGCAATGACGCCTACTCGGCGATCCAGATCGCCTTGGCCCTGGCCGGCGCCTTCAAGTGCGGGGTGAACGAGCTGCCGCTGTCGATGATCCTCTCCTGGTACGAGCAGAAGGCGGTGGCGATCCTCCTGACGCTGCTCCACCTGGGGATCAAGAACATCAAGCTCGGCCCCACTCTGCCGGCATTCATCACCCCCAACGTCCTCAACTTCCTGGTGGAGAACTTCAACATCGCGCCGATCGGCACCGCCGAAGGGGATCTCAAGCAGATCCTCGGCTAAAAAACTCCTCCATTCCCTGAAAAAAGAAAAGCCTGCTTCTGCAGGCTTTTCTTTTTTGGCGCAAAGGGAGTTGCCCACTTTTTAGCCACTACCTGCCCCGGTTGCGGCAGAGTGACACATTTTGAATTCCGATTAGCGCGAAACTTCAGCTGCTCCCAAAAAACTCCCTCCCCTTCAAGGGGAGGGTTGGGGTGGGGATGGGTTTCCCGGCTACAAGGCACCCCATCCCCCTCCTGGCCTCCCCCTTGAAGGGGGAGGAAACGAATGGCTGAAGACCGACGCTAATGGGATTTTGAATTCGGCAGGTGACGCGCCAATTCGCCAAATGCCGCAGCGAAATCGCCCAATCCGCTCCCGTCGAGACGTCCTTGCCAGGGAAATTGCCGCTGCAAGCTGTATCCGCGGCACCCTGAAAATTGGCAAAGGATTTGCATGATTGAAGGGCAGATTCGACAGTGTGCAATGATCTGGAAACGGGAGGGGAAAGGAGAACAGCCATGTTTGTTAACTGCTATGATGGCTACGGCTTCTGTCTTTTCGCTGTCCGCGTCAAGGATGGTGTTGCGGCCGAGGACCTTGGGGATCACATCTATTACGAAAACGACCTCGTTGACTGCTGGCACGTGGCGAACGCGCCCGCGGGGGCCGTGGTCAGGTACTGAGGGCCGGCGCGGCCGGTTACAGGGAGAGTTCGAGCTGCTTCCAGGTGGAGCGCTTGATCCTGGGGCCGGCGTAGTAGCGGGGGCAGGAGGCGATCACCGCCGCGGCCGGCTGCTTGCATTTCCTGCGGCAGGAGAGGCAGAGCTTGTTCTCTTTGGTCTGCTGCTTCATGACCACCTCCCGGCGGGGGACAGGGGAGGGGGCGATCCCGCGACCGCCCCCTGTGCGGGAAACATCAGGCGATCTTCCTGACCCAGCCGAACGGGTCCGCAATCTTTCCGTACTGGATGCCGGTCAGGGTGTCGTACAGCTTCCGGGTCAGGGCGCCCACCCCGCCGTCGCCTATGTTGAGGCATTCATCCTTGTAGGAGAGCGCCCCCACCGGCGTGATGACCGCCGCGGTGCCGCTGCCGAAGGCCTCCTTCACCGCCCCATTGCGGATGTCCGCCATCAGCTCGTTGATGTCGATCTGCCGCTCCTCCACCCGGAAGCCGAGGGTGCCGGCCAGCTTCAGGACCGAATCGCGGGTGACCCCGTTGAGGATGGAACCGGTCAGCGGTGCGGTCACCACCACGTCCTCATAGGCGAAGAACATGTTCATCGCCCCCACCTCCTCCACGTAGCGACGCTGGACCCCGTCGAGCCAGAGCACCTGCTCGAACCCCTTTTTCTTCGCCTCCAGCCCCGCCTTGAGGGAGCTGGCGTAGTTGCCGCCTGTTTTCGCCTCGCCGGTGCCGCCGGGAACCGCCCGGACGAATTTGTCCTCTACCATGATCTGCACCGGATTGAACCCTTTCGGGTAGTAGGCGCCGACCGGAGAGAGGATCACGTAGAAATAGTAGTGGTCGGACGGCTTGACGCCGAGCACCGGCTCCACCGCGATCATGGTGGGGCGGATGTAGAGGGAGGTCCCGGGCGAGGCCGGTATCCACTCCTTTTCCAGCCGGACCAACTCCTCGATCCCCTTGAGGAACAGCTCCTCCGGTATTTCCGGCATGCAGATCCGGCTTGCGGAATAGTTGAAGCGGCGGGCGTTCATCTCCGGCCGGAACAGGGCGATGGTGCCGTCCTCCCACTTATAGGCCTTCAATCCCTCGAAGATCTCCTGGGCGTAGTGGAACACCAGACAGGCGGGGTCGAGGACGAAGGGGCCGTACGGCTCGATCCGGGCGTCAACCCAGCCCTGATCGACCTTCCATTCCACCAGCAGCATCCGGTCGGTGAAGAGCCTGCCGAAACTGAGCTTCGACTCGTCGGTGAACCTGGGCTTTCTCTTCTCGTCGGGAAGGGGGAGAATCCTGATTTCCATCGCTGCAACCTCCGTATTTTACGGCGCCAGGCGTCGGGATAAGACGTATCAATCTCATTTACCACAACGGCCGCCCGGCGGCAAGATTTTTCCCCGCGACAAAAAACAAAAACCCCCTTGAAATTTGGCAGAACTGTTGTTACATTGTTAGCACTCTCCGGAATGGAGTGCTAACATCTCTGCCGCACCATTCCCGAGAAGTTTCTCGCAAGACGGAGGAAGCCAGCGTGACCTACTCCCTGCCGGCGGTAGCCGATAGTCTAACCCTTTATCTCAGTGAAATACGCCGTTTCCCGACCCTCTCACCGGAAGAGGAGCACCGCCTGGCGGTCAGATTCTACGAGGAGAAGGACCTGGAGGCGGCCCATACCCTGATCACCTCCAATCTCCGCTTCGTGGTGAAGATCGCCGCCGAGTACCGCTCCTACGGGGTGAAGATGCTCGACCTGGTCCAGGAGGGGAACATCGGCCTGATGATGGCGGTGCGCAAGTTCGACCCCTACAAGGGGTTCCGGCTGATCTCCTACGCGGTCTGGTGGATCCGCGCCTACATCCAGAACCACCTCATCTCGGTCTGGAGCCTCCTGAAGATCGGCACCACCCAGGCCCAGCGCAAACTCTTCTTCAAGCTGGGCCAGGCGAAAAACGCCATCAGGAACATGACCGGCGCCGAAGACCTGGCGGCGACCGCCCTCTCCCTGGATGTCACCGAATCGGAAGTGACGGAGATGGGGGAGCGGATGCGGGGCGAATGTTCCCTGGATGCCGAGATCGCCGACGGTGACGGCTACACCCTGCTTGAGGGGCTGGCGGACGACCGCCTGAACCAGGAGGAACTGCTCGCCGACCACCAGGAGCAAGCCCTGCTGAAGAGAGAGATCACGGCGGCCATGGGGAACCTGAACGAAAAGGAGCGCTTCATCATCGAGCGGCGCGTCACCGCCGACGAGCCGATGACCCTCCAGGAGATCGCCGACACCTTCGCCATCTCAAGGGAGAGGGTGCGCCAGATCGAGGAGGGCGCCCTGCGCAAGATGAAGAACCTCCTCACCCCCCTGATCGCCCACGCCCAACCCGCCTGACGCTCATTCCCACTTTTTATTCTTTCCACAGGGGCCGGTGCTTTAACCGGCCCCTGTGTCGTTTATACCCCTCTTTTCGTTATGCAATTTATACCCTAGTAAAATGCTGGTAAATGGTGCAGGATTATTGATTATTTTTATACAAAATAGTGTTGACTTATTTAATCTACTTACTATATAAACTTAATAAGAATCACAGTCGTTTTCCCCACTCCGTCGAGAGTGTTCCGGGGGCTGCGCCCCTCTGAGGTCACAGCAACCGGTCTTTGCCGGTGCTCCTTCGAGGCTGGAGCGAAGCGCCCCATCTCCACAGAAGCGGACCTTTTCGTCCGCAGAGGAGCACGCCATGAGCAGCAGCACCAGGAAATTCCGCTTCGACACCCTCCTGATCCACGGCGGCACGGAAGCGGGACCGGCCGGCGCCACCACCGTCCCGATCGTCCAGTCTTCCTCCTTTTCCCACGCGACTGCGGAGGAACTGGAGGATATCTTCCGCGGCCGGCGGATGGGGCAGGTCTACACCCGGATCAACAACCCCACCACCGAAAGCCTGGAACGGCGCCTCACCCTCCTGGAGGGTGGGATCGCGACCATCGCCACCGCCTCGGGAATGGCCGCCATCACCACCGCGGTGCTGACCATTGCCCGGAGCGGCGACGAGATCCTCTCCTCGTCGTCGGTGTTCGGCGGCACCTTCTCCCTGTTCCGGGACACCCTGGCCAACTACGGAATTGCCGCCCGCTTCGTCGATCCGACCGATCTCGCCGCCGTCAGAGGAGGCGTCACCGATAAGACCCGGCTGATCTTCGTCGAGACCATCGGCAATCCGAAGATGGACGTCCCCGACATCGGGGAGATCGCCGCCATCGCCCGGCAGGCGGGGGTCCCGCTCCTGGTGGACGCCACCGTGACCACCCCCTGTCTCGCCCGGGGGAAGGAGCTGGGGGCCGACATCGTGCTCCACTCCACCAGCAAGTTCATCAACGGCACCGGCAGCGCCATCGGCGGGGCGATCATCGACCTCGGCAGCTTCAACTGGGACAGTGCCAAATTCCCCCATTTCCAGCCGTTCGTGACGAAATACCGCAACTTCGCCTTCTCCGCCCGGGCCCGGAAGCTGATCCACAAGGACTTCGGCGCCTGTGCCGCGCCGATGAACTCGTTCCTGCTGACGGAGGGGGTCGAGACCCTGGCCCTCAGGATGGAGCGGCACTGCGACAACGCCCTGCAACTGGCCCGCTTCCTGGCGGTGCACCCCAAGGTGCAGTGGGTCAACTACCCGGGGCTCCCCGACTCCCCCTATCACGGGGTTGCCAGCCGGCAGTTCGGCGGCAGATTCGGCGGGATTCTGACCTTCGGCCTGGCCGACAAGCCGGCCTCCTTCCGCGTCATCAACGCCCTCACCCTGGCCAAGAACCTGGCCAACATCGGCGACGCCAAGACCCTGGTGATCCACCCGGCCAGCACCATCTGCGCCGACTACGGCCCGGAGGAGAAGGGGCTGATGGGGGTGACCGAGGAGATGGTGCGGGTCTCGGTAGGGATAGAGGCGATCGACGACATCATCGAGGATTTTGCCGAGGCGCTGGAACAGGCATGATCTGAAAACGGCAGCAGGTAGAGACGTTGCATGCAAACGTCTCAACGGAACATGACAGACAATCACGCACAAGGAGATGAACATGAACTTGACAGTAAACGGCAAGCCGGCCACCATTGACAACCAGGAAACCCTCGACATCACCACCCTCCTCACCGTGCTGAAGGTGGAGACCCCGGAATACGTCACCGTGGAGTTGAACGGCGAGATCCTGGACCGGGAAAACTTTGATGCAACCTCGGTCAAAAATGGTGATAGTATAGAATTCCTCTACTTCATGGGAGGGGGTAACTAGGTAAAGGTAGAGGTAAAGGTGGAGAAAAAGCCTTTTCTTTACCTTTACCTGTGAGCGAAGCGAACGAATACCTTTACCTGCTTCTCCAAGGAGGACACATGTTTACCGAAGACCAGATCGAGCGCTATTCCCGCCACATCATCCTCAAGGAGGTGGGGGGGAAGGGACAGAAGAAGCTGCTGGACGGCAGGGTGAT
>JAMPXD010000190.1 GCA_023701365.1 Geobacteraceae bacterium | reverse complement strand
TCATGCAGCTCGACAAGGCAGAAATCCTCATCGTCGGCGCCGGGATCATCGGCCTGACCATCGCCCGGGAGCTGGTCAGGGCCGGCCACGGCGACATCGTGATCATCGACAAGGAACCGGAGCTGGGGCGGCACGCCTCGGGACGAAACAGCGGGGTGCTGCACGCCGGGATCTACTACGCCCCCGACAGCATGAAGGCCAGGTCGTGCCTGAACGGCAATCGCCTGATGCGGGCCTTCTGCAAGGAGAAGGGCCTGCCGCTCATGGAGAGCGGCAAGGTGATCGTCACCCGCACGGCGGAAGAGCTGCCGGTACTGGAGGAGCTCCACCGCCGCGCCGTGGCCAACGGCGCCAAGGTAGATATTATCGACGAAAGGGAGCTCGCCGGCATCGAGCCGAGTGCGCGGACCGTGGGAAAGGCCCTCTTCTCCCATTACACGGCGGTGGTCGACCCGAAGGCGGTGCTGAAGAGCCTCAAGGAGGAGCTAACGGGGAGCGGCCGGGTCAGTATCCGTTTCGATTGCCGGCTGACCGGGGTCAAGGGGAGCGGCACCGCAGTGACGAGCCGCGGGGAGATCGGCTTCTCCCGCTTCGTCAACGCGGCCGGGGCGCACTGCGACAAGGTGGCGCGCCTGTTCGGGGTGGGGGAGAAGTACCGGCTGATCCCGTTCAAGGGGATCTACCGGCAGCTCCGCCAGGACGCCCCGTTCACGGTGAACGGCAACATCTACCCGGTGCCGGACATCCGCAACCCCTTCCTCGGCGTCCACTTCACCCGGAGCGTCCACGGCCATGTCTACCTGGGGCCTACCGCCATCCCCGCCTTCGGCCGGGAGAACTACGGGGTGCTGGCCGGGATCGACGCGGAGGGGTTCGGCATCCTCCTGGAGGACCTGGTCATGTTCCTCGCGAACCCCCAGTTCCGGAGCGTTGCCCTGACCGAGCCGCGCAAGTACCTCCCCTCCTGCTTCTTCCGGGACGCGGCGCGGCTGGTGAAGGAGCTCTCCCCCTCGGACGTGGAGCCCTCCAGCAAGGTCGGGATCAGGCCGCAGTTGGTGGACTGGGAGACGAAGGAGCTGGTGATGGACTTCATGGTGGTGGCGGCCGGCCCCTCCCTGCACGTCCTCAACCCGATCTCCCCCGCCTTCACCTCCTCCATGGACCTCGCCCGGGGGATCGTGCAGGAGCATTTCGCAGGATAAACACAAAAGGCCCGCTTTCGCGGGCCTTTTGTATGCTGTTTTCTTTTTTCGCCAGTCTGGAAACGAGGATTTTTTCGCAAGATCAAGGCTGTCGAAGGATGACGCGGAGGCGTAGCAGCGCTACGCCGCACAAGGAATCCTGAAGACTTACGCAGATATTGCGAAAAAAGACCGTTTCCGTCACGCGAGGACGATCAGCAGGTCCTCCTTCTCCACCTTATCCCCTTCCTTGAACCGCGCCTCGGCGATCTTGCCGTCCTCCTTGGCCTTGATGTTGGTCTCCATCTTCATCGCCTCGGTGACCATCAGGATGTCCCCCGCCTTCACCTCGTCGCCGTTCTTGACGTTCAGCTTCAGGACCTTCCCCGGCATCGGCGCGCCGACATGCTTCGGGTTCGACTTGTCCGCCTTCTCCCGCGCCACCTGCTCGGTGACCACCGACTGGTCGCGCACCACCACGCTCCTGGCGTTGCCGTTCAGCTCGAAGTAGATGTGACGGGTGCCGTCGGGGTGGACCCGGCCGATGGCGTTCAGCTTGATGATCAGGGTCTTGCCCGGCTCGATCTCGATGGAGGTCTCCTGCCCCGGCTCCAGGCCGTAGAAGAAGATCGGGGTCGGGATCACCGAGGTGTCGGAGTACTCCTGGCGGTGCTTGTCGAACTCGGGGTAGACGTGAGGATAGAGGATGTAAGACATCAGCCGTTTGTCGTCCACCGGGTGCCCCACCTTCGCCTCAGCCTTGTCCCGTTCCAGATCGAAGTCGGCCGGCTCCAGCAGCTCGCCGGGGCGGCAGGTAATCGGCTCCTCCCCCTTGAGGATGATCTTCTGCAGCTCCTCCGGGAACCCCTGGTAGGGCTGGCCGATCATCCCCTTGAAGAAGCCGACCACCGACTCGGGGAAAGCGAGCTCGTCCCCCTTGGTGAAGACGTCTTCCGGCTGGAGGTTGTTCTTCACCAGGAACATCGCCATGTCCCCGACCACCTTGGAGGAGGGGGTGACCTTGACGATGTCGCCAAACATGAGGTTCACCATGCGGTACATCTCCTTGCACTCCTCCCACCGGTCGAGGAGGCCCAAGCCCGCCACCTGCGGCTTGTAGTTGGAGTATTGCCCCCCCGGGATCTCGTGGTGGTAGACCTCGGCGGTGCCGCTCTTGAGGCCCGACTCGAAGGGGGCATAGTAGTCGCGCACAGTCTCCCAGTAGTTGGCAAGCTTCTGCAGCCCCTCCTCGTTCACCTGCGGGTCCCACTCGGTCCCTTTGAGGGAGGCCACCAGGGCGTTCAGGTTCGGCTGGGAGGTGAGCCCGGAAATCGACGAGAGGGCCGCGTCAACGATGTCCACCCCGGCCTGGCAGGCCATCAGGAGCATGGCGCCGCCGTTGGACGAGGTATCGTGGGTGTGGAGGTGGACCGGGATGCCGATCTCCTCCTTCAGGGCCTTGACCAGCTTGTAGCCTGCCATTGGCTTCAAGAGCCCCGCCATGTCCTTGATGGCGAGGATATGGGCGCCCATCCCCTCCAGCTCTTTGGCGAGGTTCACGTAGTAGGAAAGAGGGTACTTGTCCCGCTTCGGGTCGGTGATGTCGCCGGTGTAGCAGATGGATGCCTCGCAGATCTTGCCGCTCTTGCGCACCGCCTCCATGGCCACCGCCATCCCCTTGGCCCAGTTGAGGGAGTCGAACACCCGGAAGATATCGACCCCCGAGGAGGCCGCCTCCTCGACGAAGCGCTGTACCACGTTGTCCGGGTAGTTGGTGTAGCCGACTGCGTTGGAGCCCCGCAGCAGCATCTGGAAGAGGACGTTGGGGATCGCCTCCGACAGCTTGTGCAGCCGGTCCCACGGGCACTCCTTGAGGAAGCGCATGGAGACGTCGAAGGTGGCCCCCCCCCACATCTCCAGGGAGAACAGGTCGGTGCCGAGATAGGAGGTCGGCTCGGCGATCCTGAGGAGGTCATAGGTGCGGACCCGGGTTGCCAGGAGCGACTGGTGGGCGTCCCGCATGGTGGTGTCGGTGATCAGGAGCCGTTTCTGTTCCAGTATCCATGCGGACAGCCCCTCGGCCCCCTTCTCCATGAAGATGTCGCGGGTCCCGGCCGGGCGTGGCTTGGTGTAATCCACCTCCGGCACATGGGCATCGAGGAGCGTCGCCGACTTGAGGGGCTTGGCGATCCCCGCCGAGCCGTTGACGATCACGTCGCCGAGGAAGGTGAGGACCTTGGTGGCCCGGTCCTGCTTCTCCTGGATTCGGAGGAGCTCCGGGTGCTTTTCGATGAAGGAGGTGTCGCACTTGCCGGCCAGGAAGACCGGGTGGGTGATGACGTTCTCCAGGAAGCCGATGTTGGTCTTCACCCCCCGGACCCGGAACTCCTGGAGGGACCTGTTCATGATGTGGGCCGCCTCCGGGAAGGAGAGCCCGAAACTGGTGACCTTGACCAGCAGGGAGTCGTAGTGCGGGGTGATCACCGAGCCGGTAAAGGCGTTGCCGGCATCGAGACGGACCCCGAAGCCTGCCGAGGAGCGGTAGGTGGTGATGGTGCCGAAGTCGGGGGCGAAGTTGTTGGCCGGGTCCTCGGTGGTGATCCGGCACTGGATGGCATAGCCCCGCATGTCGATGGCGGCCTGGTTCGGGATATTGATCGCCGGGTCGGAGAGCTTTTTACCCTCCGCCACCAGGATCTGGGCCTGCACCAGGTTGCGGCCGGTGATCATCTCGGTGACCGTGTGCTCCACCTGGATGCGGGGGTTCATCTCGATGAAGTAGAAGTTCTCCTCCTGGTCGAGGAGAAACTCGACGGTGCCGGCGTTGCGGTAGCTCACCTGGCCGGCGATCTTGAGGGCCGCGCTGCAGAGCTCCTCCCGCTGGCGCTGAGTGAGGCTGAGGGCCGGGGCGAACTCCACCACCTTCTGGTGGCGACGCTGGATGGAACAGTCCCGCTCGTAGAAGTGGACCAGGTTTCCGTGCGTGTCACCCAGGACCTGCACCTCGATATGCTTCGGGTTCTCGATGTAGCGCTCGAGGAATACCGCCGCATTGCCGAAGGCTGCTTTCGCCTCGCTCCGCGCGGAAGAGAGCCCCTCCAGGAGCTCCTTCTTGTTGTGCGCCACCCGCATGCCCCGGCCGCCGCCGCCCGCCGCCGCCTTGATGATGATCGGATAACCGGACTGCTTGGCGAAGATGAGGGCCTCCTCCTCATGCTCAACCGGCTCCTCGGTGCCGGGGACAACCGGTACCCCGGCCGCCACGGCGACCTTGCGTGCCGCCACCTTGTCGCCGAGGGCCCGCTGCATCTCAGGGGTGGGGCCGATGAAGACGATCCCGGCCGCCTCGCACTTCTCGGCGAACTCCGGGTTCTCGGCGAGGAAGCCGTAGCCGGGGTGGATGGCGTCCACATCTATATGCTTGGCGATGGCGATGATCTCGTCGATTCCGAGATAGGCGTCGATCGGGTTTTTCCCCTTGCCGACCAGGTAGGCCTCATCGGCCTTGTAGCGGTGCAGCGACAGCTTGTCCTCGTCCGAATAGATGGCCACCGTGCTGATCCCCAGCTCGGTGCAGGCGCGGAAGATCCGGATCGCAATCTCGCCGCGGTTAGCCGCCATGATTTTTCTGAACTTTCTCTTCTCCATTCAACAGCCTCCGTAATCTTTTTATGGTAAATAAAACAATTACAATATAATTAAACTTTAGTGATGCTAAAATTGTTTAAGTATTTTAAATAGTTATATGAGAAAAGAGCGTTTTACATAAAATCAGATATACAAAATAATGTCAATGATAAAATCTTGTTATATTATATTGGGGGATAAGTTTAGGCTTTTACAAAAATAAAAAACAGTGCTAGTATATGGATAATTTAATGCTTCATAAGGAGACCCCACAGCATGAGCACGAACAAGACGACCGTTGCCACCGCACTCCTGACAGCCCTTGCCGTTCTGAGCATCCAGACTGTCATTGCCTTCGGCGAAGCGCCGAAAGCCACCGAGGCCAAACCCGAAGCTGCTCCCGCCCAATCCGAAGCCGCGAAAACCAAGGCCGAAACCGCACCGGCAAAAAACGAAACCGCTCCCCAGCAGTCCCCGACCGACGTTGTCGCCAAGGTCAACGGCACTGCCATAACCCGCGCCGAAGTAGAGCGCGCCACCCAGGTCCTGCTGACCCAGAGCCGCGCACCGCAAAACCTGGCCCCCGCCTTGAGGAAACAGGCGGAGGATGCCGCCCTTGACCAGCTGATCAGCGCGGAGCTCCTCTATCAGACCGGTCTTAAACTGGAAATAAAGGACCTGGACAAGCAGGTCGAGGCCAAGATAAGCCAGGCGAAAACGCAGTTCCCCACTCCTGCCGAGTATGAGGCCGCCCTGAAAGCGAACGGACTCACCGAAAAGGATCTGGTGGAGCAGTTTCGCAAGGGCGTAGTGATAAACAGCCTGCTGGAAAAGGAAATCCTCAGCAAGATCACCATCCCCGAAGCGGATGTGAAGAAGTTTTACGACGAGAACCAGGACAAGTTCAAGAGGCCTGAAAGCTACCATGCAAGCCACATCCTGATCGGCGTCGACCCCCAGGCCAAGCCCGAAGAGAAGCAGAAAGCAAAGGAAAAGGCGGAAGCCGTCCGCAAGAAGATCCTTGCAGGCGAAGATTTCGCGGCCCTTGCCAAAGCTGAATCATCCTGCCCCAGCAAGGAGAAGGGGGGCGACCTCGGCACCTTCGGCAAGGGTGAGATGGTCCCGCAGTTCGAGAAGGCCGCGGCGGCCCTCAAGCCGGGAGAGATCAGCGAGGTGGTCGAGACCCAGTTCGGCTATCACGTAATAAAGCTCGCCGAGAAGAAAGATGCCGGCCTCGTCACCCTCGACGAGTCGAAAGAGAAGATCCAGAACTACCTCAAACAGAACAAATACCAGCAGGCCTTCATCGATTACCTCGACGCGCTGAAGAAGACGGCGACAATCGATAAGACTGCGGCGGCAGCGGAAAAACCGGCAGCGGCAACGGAAAAACCCGCGAAGTAGTCCAGCCATCGTCTCATCCTGCCTACAAAAGGAAAAAGCCCGGTAACGGGCTTTTTCCTTTTCTGCATTCGGAACTTGGAATCAGTAAGCCGGCGACGGGGTTCAAACTCTCGCTACCAGCCGAATCTGTAGGAGCGGCTTCAGCCGCGATTGCCCCGTGAGATCGCGCCTGAAGGCGCTCCTACGTTATCTTTTTGTCCAGGAACATCTTGATCAGATCGATCGGTACCGGGAAAATGGTGGTGGAGTTCTTCTCCGCGGCGATCTCGGTAAGGGCCTGCAGGTAGCGGAGTTGCAGCGACATCGGTTCGGTCGCCAGGACCTGCGCCGCCTGGGCCAGCTTCTCCGAGGCCTGCAGCTCACCCTCCGCGTGGATGATCTTCGCCCGCCGCTCCCGCTCCGCCTCGGCCTGCTTGGCAATGGCCCTGAGCATCTCCTGGGGCAGATCGATGTTCTTCACCTCCACATTGGCGACCTTCACCCCCCACGGCCCGGTATGGCGGTCGAGGATCTCCTGGAGCTCCTTGTTGATCTTCTCCCGGTTGGCCAGGAGCTCGTCCAATTCCACCTGCCCCAGCACGCTCCGCAGCGTCGTCTGGGAGAGCTGGCTGGTGGCGTAAAGAAAGTTCTCCACCTCGACGATCGCCTTTTCCGGGGCGATGACCCGGAAGTAGACAACAGCCGAAACCTTGACCGTTACGTTGTCGTGGGTGATCACGTCCTGCGGGGGAACATCGAAGACCACGGTGCGCAGCGACACCCTGACCAGCCGGTCCACCCCCGGGATGATGAAGAAGAGTCCCGGTCCCCTGACCCCAGCATAGCGACCGAGGCGGAACAGCACCCCCCGTTCGTACTCGGGAAGGATCCTGATGGCGCTGGCGGCGAACATGACGAGGAGAATCACGACGAAGATGAGCGGCACGTAGTTGAAGATGTCAAACATATAAACCTCCTTAAAAATCCGGCACCGGCGATCACGGATCGGCGCGGTCCCTGGTCACTGGTCACTGGTCCCTGGTCACTGGTCACTGGTCACTGGTCACTGGTCACTGGTCACTGGTCACTGGTCACTGGTCACTGGTCACTGGTCACTGGTCACTGGTCACTGGTCACTGGTCAC
>JAMPXD010000013.1 GCA_023701365.1 Geobacteraceae bacterium | reverse complement strand
GACGCGGTCATCATGGTGGAAGGCGGGGCCGCCATGGTTTCCGAGGAGGAAATGCTGGAAGCGGTCTTCTTCGGCCATGAGTCGGTTCAGCCGATCCTCGCCGCTCAGGAGGAGCTGAAGAGGCTGGCCGGCGTTGCCAAGCGGGTCATTGCCCCCCCCGTGGTGGACGCGGCGCTGAAGGGAAAGGTGCAGGAGTTTGCCTACCAGAAGATCAAGGAGGCGGTCCGCCTGGAGTCGAAGGGGGAGCGGCACGACCGGATTGACGCCGTTGCCGTGGAGGTCAAGGAGGCGCTTGCAGCCGACTACGAGGGGCGCGGCAAGGAGATTGCCGGTTTCCTGAACGACCTGGAGTATGAACTGGTGCGCGAGCACATCCTGAAGGACGGCGTCCGGATCGACGGCCGCGACACGCGGACCATCCGGCCGATTGCCTCCGAGGTCGGTTTTCTTCCCCGGGCGCACGGCTCCTCACTCTTCACCCGCGGGGAAACCCAGGCACTGGTTGCCGCAACCCTCGGCACCTCGGTTGACGAGCAACGGATCGACACCCTGTATGGGGCAGGAAGGAAGAAGTTCCTCCTTCACTATAATTTCCCGCCGTATTCCGTCGGTGAAACGAGCTTCAGGCTTGCTCCGGGGCGTCGCGAGATCGGGCACGGCATGCTGGCGGAGCGCGCTCTGTCACAGGTGCTGCCGAAGCATGACGATTTCCCCTATACCATCAGGATTGTCTCGGACATCACGGAGAGCAACGGTTCTTCATCCATGGCCAGCGTCTGCGGCGGCTCTCTCGCCATGATGGATGCCGGTGTGCCGCTCAAGGCGCCGGTGGCGGGGATCGCCATGGGGCTGATCAAGGAGGGTGACGACGTAGCCATCCTCTCAGACATCCTCGGCGACGAGGATCACCTGGGGGACATGGATTTCAAGGTGGCGGGGACCGCGGAAGGGGTTACCGCCCTGCAGATGGATATCAAGATCACCGGCGTTACCCGGGAGATCATGCAGAAGGCGCTCGCCCAGGCGCGTGAGGGAAGGCTCCATATCCTCGGCAAGATGGCGGAAACCATGAGCCAGCCGAGGGCGGAAATGTCCGCCTATGCGCCGCGCATCACCACCATCTGGGTCAAGACCGACAAGATCCGCGACGTCATCGGCACCGGCGGGAAGAACATCCGTGGCATTACCGAGGCCACCGGGGTCGTCATCGACATCGATGACACCGGCAGGATCAACATAGCCAGCACCGACAAGGGTGCCTGCGACCAGGCGATCAAGATGATCCGGGACCTGACCGCCGAGGCCGAGGAAGGAAAGCTCTACATGGGTACCGTCAGGAAGGTGATGGAATTCGGCGCCTTTGTCGAGATCTTCCCGGGGACGGACGGCCTTGTGCATATCTCCGAGCTCGATACCACGCGGGTCAAGAATGTCACCGACGTCCTCAACGAGGGGGACAAGGTCCTGGTGAAGTGCATCGGCATCGACAAGCAGGGGAAAATCAAGCTCTCCCGGAAAGAGGCCCTGGGAGCCACCCTCCCGGAAAACTAACGCGACGCTGAAAGAGCATACGCTGCATGCCGTTTTCCGGGCACGCAGCGGGCAGACCGAGGCAGGGGCGTATGGCAAATACGCCCCTGCTTTGATTTCAGAGGCGTTTCATACTTGCCATTAAGGCATTGCGGGGTATAGTGTTCCCATGGTCAAGAAAACGGTTCTCGACAACGGCATCCGGGTCATCTCCGAAAACATCCCCCATGCCCACTCAGTGACCATCGGCATCTGGGTGGCCAGCGGTTCCCGGAACGAGCGGGCGGAGTTCAACGGCGTCGCCCACTTCATCGAACATCTCCTGTTCAAGGGGACCGAGCGGCGGAGTGCCCTCCAGATCGCCCGGGAGATCGATTCCCTCGGCGGCGTTCTCAACGCGTTCACCGGTCGCGAGTATGTCTGCTACTATGCAAAGGTGCTCCACAGGTTCCTGCCGAAGGCTGTTGATCTCCTCTCCGACATATTTCTCAACTCACTGTTCGACCCGGATGAGATCGAAAAGGAGCGCAAGGTCATTCTCCAGGAGATCGGCCTCCTCGAAGATTCCCCCGACGACCTGATTCACGACCTGTTCACCCAGAATTTCTGGCAGGGGCACCCCCTCGGCATGCCGATCATTGGCACAGAGAAGAGCGTAGGCGCCCTTTCCCGCGACTTTATCGTCGGTTACCGGGACGACAGCTACCGGGCTGAGGATATCATCATCGCCGCAGCCGGGCGGGTCGACCACCAGGAGCTCCTTGAGCTGCTGAACGGGCTGTTTGACAAGGTCCCGGGCGGCAGGGGGGCGAGAGCCAGCAGCCGGCCATCCCCGGGAAAAAAGGTGGAGCTGGTGGAAAAGGACCTGGAACAGGTCCATCTCTGTCTCGGCACCCTGTCACTTCCCCAGGACCACCCGCAGCGCTATGAGACCTTCATTCTCAATGCCGTCCTGGGGGGGAGCATGAGCTCAAGACTCTTCCAGGAGGTGCGGGAGAAACTCGGCCTCGCCTATTCGATCTATTCCTATATCGCCTCCCACTCGGACTCCGGCTCCCTCGCCGTGTATGCCGGGACCAGCAGGGAACGCCTCAACGAGGTGATCGATATCGTCCTGCGGGAGTTGAAGCGGCTGAGAACCGATCCCCTCACCCAGGATGAGCTCCATGATGCGAAGGAGCAGCTCAAGGGGAACGTCTTCCTCTCGCTGGAGAGCAGTGACAACAGGATGACCAAGCTGGCCAAAAATGAGATCTATTTCGGCAGTTATCAGCCCCTGCGGGAGATCATCAAGGGGATTGACCAGGTTACCCCCGGAAGCATAGTCGATCTTGCAGAGGAGCTGATCGACGACCGTTACCTCACCATGGTCCTGATGGGGAAAACCGGCAGCGACTTTGCGCGCCTTGCCGGGATCACCCTCTAGCGGCGGACCCATGCTCCACTGTATCGTCAAGATAAAGCGGCTCCGCCCGGAAAGCGCAAATCCCCTCCCAGGCTATATGACTCCCCATGCCGCCGGCGTGGATCTCTACGCCGAGCTCGGGGACGATCTGGTTCTTCAGCCCGGGGCTCGCGTTCTTGTCCCGACCGGGATCGCCATCGAGCTCCCGGATGGGTACGAGGCCCAGGTAAGGCCCCGTAGCGGCCTGGCTCTGAAGCATGGTATCTCCCTGGTCAATTCCCCCGGCACCATCGATACCGATTACCGCGGCGAGATCGGCGTCATCGTCATCAACCATGGCAGCGAGCCGTTCGTTATCCGGAGCGGTGAACGGATTGCCCAGATGGTCTTCGCCCCCTTTGCCCGGGCCTCTCTGGTTGAGGTGGCCGAACTTGGGGAGAGTGTCAGAGGGGCAGGCGGGTTCGGCCATACGGGACGGTAGCGGAAACGTGACTTTTCCGCCCTGGCTGCGTAAGTCTTCGGGATTCCTTGTGCGGCGTAGCGCTGCTACGCCTCCGCGCAATCCCTCGACAGCCTTGCCAGGACGAAAAATTCCCGTTTCCGGAAGGATCTCATAGATATTCTGTTTGCAGCGTTGACCTGATATTTAAGGAGTCACACGTGAAAGATCCGCGGGTCAGGGAACTGGCCGAGGTGCTGGTGAATTACTCCACCAGGGTAAAAAAGGGTGACGTGGTCCTGATCAGCGCCTCGGGTCTGGAGTCGGTGCCGCTGGTCAAGGAGCTCTATGCCCTCTGTCTGGCGAAGGGGGCGGCCTATGTGGAGTATGATTTCTCGGTCCCCGAGATCAATCGCCATTTTTACAGCACTGCCCGGAAGGAACAGCTCGCCTGGTTCCCCCAGCACAAGCTGGACTTCATGGAAAAGGTGACCGTCTACATCGGCATATCCGCTGCCGAGAATTCCATGGTCATGGCCCAGGCGAATCAGGGAGCGATGATCGCCCATTCCCGGCTGATGCGCCCGATCATCGACCGGCGGGTGAAGAGCACCCGCTGGGTGATAACCCGCTATCCGACCCACGGCGCCGCCCAGGAGGCGCGGATGAGCCTGGACGAGTACGAGGATTATCTCTTCTCTGCCTGCTGCATGGACTGGCGGGCCGAGTCCCGCAAGCAGGAGAAGCTGAAGAAGCTGATGGACCGCGCCGACCAGGTCCGGATCAAGGCCTCCGACACCGACCTCGCCTTCAGCATCAAGGGGATGCCGGGGATAAAGTGTGACGGCCGTTTCAACATTCCCGACGGCGAGGTGTTCACCGCGCCGGTCAGGGAGTCGGTGGAGGGGCACATCACCTATAACTGCCCGACCCTCTATCAGGGAAAGGAATTTGCCGGCATCCGGCTGGAATTCGAGCGGGGGAGGATCATAGGGGCGTCCGCGGCGGGGGGGATGGGAGGGCCGCTCAACGAGATCCTCGATACCGACGAGGGGGCCAGGTATATCGGCGAATTCGCCATCGGCGTCAATCCGGCGATTACCAGGCCGATGCGTAACATCCTGTTCGACGAGAAGATCTTCGGCTCCATCCACTTCACTCCCGGGCAGTGTTATGACGAGTGCGACAACGGCAACCGCTCCGCCGTCCACTGGGACATGGTGAAGCTCCTTCAGGGGGACGGTGAGATATGGTTTGACGACCTTCTCATCCAGAAGGACGGGCTTTTTGTCCACCAGGAACTTCTGGGGCTGAACCCGCGAGGCTAGGGATGTTACTGGAAATCAACCCGGAAAACCCGCAGCCGAGGCTGGTCGCCAGGGTCGTGGAACTCCTCAGGGGGGGGGGCGTCATCGCCTACCCGACCGACACCACTTACGGGATCGGCTGCAGCATCCTCAACAAGCGGGGGATCGAGCGGATCTACCTCCTGAAACAGCGGGAAAAGAAGAAGCCCTTCTCCTTCATCTGTACCGACCTTGCCGAGGTGGCCCGCTACGCCCGGGTGAGCAACTACGCCTTCAAGATCCTGAAACGCCATCTTCCCGGTCCCTATACCTTTGTCCTTGAGGCATCGAGCGTGGTCCCCGACCTCCTTATCACCAAGCAGAAAACCGTGGGGATACGGATACCCGACAACCCCATCTGCCATGCCATCGTCAGGGAACTGGGGCACCCCATCGTCACCACCAGCGCCAACCGTTCGGGGGACGAGCCGATTGGCGACCCGTTCATGGTGGAGCGGGAACTGGGGAATGATCTCGACATGGTTGTTGACGGCGGGGTCCTCTCGGCTGACGTCAGTTCCGTGATCAGCCTCATCGGCGACGTTGCCACTGTGCTTCGCAGAGGCGTCGGCAACGTGAGCTGGTGTGCCTGAGGACCGCGATGCGCGGAAACACCGTAAAGTCCGGACTGAAACTGATCATCGGCGGTATCGTCACGGTGATCCTGGCGACCTTTTTTCACGAGCAGATCGCACGGCTTCTCTTTCTTTCCCCGGGCGGCGAAACCGAGTTCATTTTCCTCGGACTCTTCTGGGGTGGCGTGCTCGGCTTCTGCGGGACACTGGTGACGGTCATCGGTTTTCTGCGGGCCCCGGCGGCGGGCGAGAAGGTGCGCATCATCCCCTCCCTGGTGACCCTGATCGTGCTGCTCCTTTGTTTTCTGCTCCTCTTTTTCATCTCCTTCAGGAATCCCGACCAGCCGCGACTCCGTCCGGGGGAGACGATCACCATATGATGGGAGCTCGCTTTCCTGGGCTCTTTTCCCTTGCAAAAGACGGGTGAACGGGGTGTTGGAAAAAACCCGCGGGCCGACCGGTAAGCGGTTGTCGGGGCGCATTTTTCCTTGACAAATCCGGTCCGATCTATATACTGAAATGCTTTGAATGGGGCCTCCCGGGGATTTTTGTGAAAGTTCGCGTTGATGATATAAGGGACAAGGTACTCGATCTTTCCGCCGTAGAAGAGGTGACCGACTACCCCACCCTGGCGGTGCTCCAGGAGTCCGGCGAATGCGTGTTTCTTGCGCCGCTTCGGCTCCATCTGACCGTTGCCAGGGAATATGACCACATCCGGGCAGAGGGGAGCGTGGAGACGCGGACGCGCCTTGTCTGTTCGCGTTGCCTGGCGGAATACGAGACGGATATCGTCTCGCCATTCACCATCTTTTACCTGCGCTCTGCCGGTGTTGCCCAGGATGAAGAGGTCGAGCTGGCCGAACAGGACCTGATTTCAGTGACGTTCGACGGCGACGAGATCGACTTTACCGGGGAAATTGCCGAGCAGGTGCTCATGGATATCCCTTTCAAGCCCCTCTGCAGGGAGGAGTGCAAGGGCCTCTGCGCCAATTGCGGTGCAGATCTCAATCTGGCCGAGTGCGGCTGCAGCCGCGACCAGGCGAACCTTAAGTTCAGCGCATTGAAAAACCTCAAGCTGGAAAAATAAAGGAGAGAAGAAAATGGCAGTACCTAAGAAAAAGACGTCCAAATCACGCAAGAACATGAGAAGGGCCCACGACTTCCTGACCGCCCCCGCGGCTGCGGTCTGCCCCCAGTGCAAGGCTCCCAAGCTTCCCCACCGCGCGTGCCCGTCCTGCGGCACCTATAAGGGCAAAGAAGTACTGAAGACCAAAGAGCTTTAGTACACTCCTGCGTGCTCTATTCTCGAATCCACTGCCTAGGGGTAATATGAGAGTTGCTGTTGATGCAATGGGCGGCGATAACGCTCCCGGTGTCGAGGTGGAAGGGGCAGTTGCTGCGGCAAGGGAGTTTGGCATTGCCGTTACCCTCGTGGGTGACACCGACAGGGTCCGCCAGGAACTTGCAAAACACAACTGCAACGGGCTCGACATCGACGTGCAGCACGCGACCGAGGTGGTCGGGATGCATGACTCCGCCTCGGATGCGGTGCGGAAGAAGAAGGACTCGTCCATCCGGGTGGCGTTCGAGCTGGTCAAGCAGGGGCGGGCCGATGCCGTGGTAAGCGCCGGCAATTCGGGGGCCACCATGGCTGCCGGCATGTTTGTCCTGAAACGGATCAAGGGGATTGAGCGGCCCGCGATCGCCCAGATATTTCCCACCCTCCAGGGGAAAACACTGGTGCTCGACGTGGGGGGAAATGTCGACTGCAAGCCGATCCACCTCGTGCAGTTCGCTATCATGGGTGAGGTCTACGCCCGTCACGTCATGGGGATCGAAAGGCCCCGGATCGGCCTCCTTTCCAACGGCGAGGAGGAGAGCAAGGGGAACGAACTCACCCGCGAGACCCACGCCGTTCTGAAGGACATTCCCCTCGCATACGCGGGCTACGTGGAGGGGCGCGATATTTTCAACGGCGCGGTGGACGTGGTCGTCTGTGACGGGTTCGTCGGCAACGTGGTGCTCAAGCTCTCCGAGGGGCTGGCCGAAGCGGTCGGCAAGATGCTCAAGGATGAGATCAAGCAGAGTTTCCTCTCCAAGGTCGGGTACCTCCTTTCCCGCAAGGCCTTTAACAATTTCAGGAAGAAGGTCGATTACTCTGAATACGGCGGCGCCCCGCTCCTTGGCATCGACGGTGTCGGCATGATCTGCCACGGCGGCTCCAACGCCAAGGCGATCAAGAATGCCGTCCGCTTTGCCCACGAATATGCCCTGAAGGGGGTAAACCAGCGGATGGCCGAAAAGCTCGAAAAAAGTTTCCCCGCCTTCATACAACAGCGTCAGCCCGTGAAAGAGCAGGCGGCCGGCTAGGTACGTTGGTCCGATGGTGCGTCTGAATAACCCCCGGACCTCGACCCCGAAGGGTTGCCGAAATTTCCCCGGCTAAAATCCAGTCGAAAAGGAATTCAGCTCAAATGGAAAAGACAGCATTCATTTTTCCCGGACAGGGATCGCAGTATCCTGGCATGGGCAAGGAGCTGGCTGAGAACTTCAGGGTGGCACGGGAGGTCTTCGAGGAGGCGGACGATGCCCTCGGCAGCAAGCTCTCCCGGCTCTGTTTCGAGGGGCCCGAAAGCGAGCTGAAGTTGACCGCCAATACTCAGCCGGCCATCCTCACTGCCAGTGTGGCGGCCCTGCGGGTGGTAGAAGCGGAAACCGGACTCGCCGCCGACTACCTGGCAGGACACTCCCTCGGCGAGTATTCGGCGCTGGTGGCAGCCGGTGCCATCCGTTTTGGCGACGCCGTGCGCACTGTCCGGGCCCGGGGTACCTTCATGCAGGATGCTGTCCCCGTGGGGGTGGGGGCGATGGCCGCCATTCTCGGGGTGGAGCAGGAGGTGCTGGCGGCGATCTGCACGGAAGCGGCCCAGGGGGAGGCGGTGTCCCCGGCTAATTTCAACTCACCCGGCCAGATCGTTATCGCCGGCCATGCCGGGGCGGTTGCCAGGGTGATCGAGATCGCCAAGGCACGCGGCTTCAGGAAGGCCATGCTGCTGCCGGTCAGTGCCCCGTTCCATTGCAGCCTGATGGAGCCGGCGGCCGAGCGACTCGCAGAAACCCTTAAGGGGGTCGAGATACTCCCGCTCCGGGTGCCGGTCGTCACCAATGTTGAGGCAGAGCCGAACAGCGAGCAGGGGCGGGTCAGGGAACTCCTGGTCCGGCAGGTCTGCGCCCCGGTCCGCTGGGACGGCTCGGTGCAGAAGATGACCCTGCTCGGGGTCAGCCGGTTCATCGAGATCGGCCCCGGCAAGGTCCTGTCGGGGCTGGTCAAGCGGATTGCCGGAGCGGCCGAAACCCGCAACGTTGAAGATCTGGCGACCCTCAAGGCCCTCGGCTAGCTGGGATGTCGCATTCAATGAAAGGAGACAGTTAATGCCAAAAGGAAAAGTCGCCATCGTGACCGGCGCGTCACGCGGTATCGGGCGCAGCATCGCTTTGGCCCTGGTTGCCGAAGGGGCCAGGATCGTTGCTGTGGATATGGCCCCGGAGGGGGTCGAGGCATTGGCAGCAGAGATCAAGGCCATGGGAGGGGAGGCCATCGCCATCCAGGGGAACGTGACCGTTCCCGCCGATGCGGAGCGGATGGTCGATGCCGCGGTCGAGGCGTTCGGCCGGCTGGATATTCTGGTGAACAACGCAGGCATCACCCGTGACGCCCTGCTGCTCCGGATGAAGGACGAGGACTGGGATGCTGTCCTCACGGTCAACCTCAAGGGGGCCTTCCTCTGCAGTCGCGCCGCCGCCAAGGTGATGGCCAAGCAGCGCTACGGCCGGATCATCAACATCGCCTCCATCGTCGGGCAGATGGGGAATGCCGGCCAGGCCAACTACTGCGCCAGCAAGGCGGGGCTGATAGGGCTTACCAAGTCCAATGCCCGCGAGCTCGCCAAGCGCAACGTGACCGTCAATGCCGTCGCCCCCGGCTTCATCGCCACGGAGATGACCGAGGTGCTGCCGGAGAAGGTGAAGCATGAACTCACCGCCCAGATCCCGCTGGAGCGTCTCGGCAGCGCCGACGATATCGCCCATGCGGTGCTTTTCCTCGCGGCGGAGCGTTCCGCTTACATTACCGGGCAGGTTATAGGGGTGAACGGCGGCATGTACATGTGAGTCCGGAAACGCACCTTTTCCGCAATCTCTGCCTTGATCTTGCGAAAAATCCGCGTTTCTTGTGGCACTGAATTTGTTTGAAAAAATCTTTTGCAAAATCCTTTTTTCATGTTATGAAGCTAGAATGCAAATCGAAAAAAACCTGAAAAGGTTAAAACCAAATGGAGGTAGAGAAGATGTCATCAATAGAAAAAAGAGTCAAAGAAATCGTTGCCGAGCAGCTTGGCGTGGATGAGTCCCAGGTCACCAACGAGGCATCGTTCATGGATGACCTCGGTGCCGACTCTCTCGACACCGTGGAACTGGTCATGGCCCTCGAAGAAGAGTTCGACATCGAGATCTCCGATGAGAGCGCCGAGAAGATCCAGACCGTCCAGGACGCGATAGATTACCTCACCGAGCACACCTAACGAATGATCCGGGGGGAGATGATCCCCCCTTTTTTCGGCGTACGTTATTGCCCGGTTGTGCGGAATCGGAATTTCAAGGAGACTCGATTTATGAGAAGAGTTGTGGTGACGGGGGTCGGCGTGGTGTCGCCACTGGGAACCGGCAACCGGAAAAACTGGGATGCCCTGGTTGCCGGCAGGTCGGGCATCGGCCTTATTACCCGCTATGACGCCTCGGAGATGCCTGTCAAGATAGCAGCCGAAGTCAAGGATTTCGTCGCCGAGGAGTTCATCGACAAAAAAGAAATAAAGAAGATGGACCTGTTCATCCAGTATTCCCTCGCTGCCGCCCAGTTTGCCATGGAGGATTCCGGCCTGGTGATCGACGAGAGCAATGCGGAGCGGGTCGGTGTCCTGGTGGGTGCCGGCCTCGGCGGACTGCCGACCATCGAGAAGTACCATTCAGCTTTTCAGGAAGGGGGCTACAAGAAGATCTCCCCGTTCTTCATCCCGATGCTGATCATCAACCTTGCCCCGGGCCACATCTCCATCAAGTTCGGCGCCAAGGGCCCCAATATTTCGTCGGTCTCCGCCTGCGCCACCGGCACCCATTCGATCGGCGACGCCTACCACATCATCCGGCGCGGCGATGCGGACGCCATGATCGCCGGCGGCACCGAATCGACGGTGACCCCCCTCGCGATCGGCGGCTTCGCCGTGATGAAGGCGCTTTCCGACAGGAATGACGACCCCCTGGCGGCTTCGCGCCCCTTTGAGAAGAACCGTGACGGCTTCGTCCTGGGGGAGGGGGCCGGCATCGTCATCCTGGAAGAGTACGAGGCTGCTAAAAAGCGGGGAGCCAAGATCTACGGGGAGGTGGTCGGTTATGGCCTTACCGGCGACGCCTATCACCTGACCGCACCCGCTCCGGGAGGAGAAGGGGCGGCGCGCTGCATGCGGATGGCCCTCAAGAACGCCGGGGTCAATCCCGAGGAGGTCGACTACATCAACGCCCACGGCACCTCGACGCCGATGAACGACCTCTATGAGACCATGGCCATCAAGGCCACTTTCGGCGAGCACGCCAAAAAGCTGATGGTCTCCTCCACCAAGTCGATGACCGGCCATGCCCTCGGCGCTGCCGGCGGCCTGGAGGCGGTCTTTACCCTGATGGCGATGAACAGCGGGGTGGTTCCGCCGACCATCAATTACCAGGAGCCGGATCCGGAATGCGATCTGGACTATGTCCCCAATACCGCCCGCGACGCTAAGGTGGAGTATGCCCTGAGCAACAACTTCGGGTTCGGCGGCACCAATGCCACGCTCCTGTTCAAAAAAGTCTAGGGGGCGCGATGATAGCACTGGCAAGTGATCATGGCGGCCTCCTGCTGAAGGAGGCCGTCAAGGAACTACTCAGGGAGCGGGGCATCTCCTTTGAGGATTGCGGCACAGAGGACGGCGAATCGGTTGATTATCCGGACTATGGCGAGAAGGTGGCGCGCAAGGTGGCGGCAGGGGCGGTAGAGAAGGGGATCCTTTTCTGCGGCACCGGCATCGGCATGTCGATTGTGGCCAACAAGTTTCCCCACGTGCGGGCCGCGCTCGTTACCGACCCCTTCATGGCGCGGATGGCCAAGGAGCACAACAACGCCAACATCCTCGTGCTCGGTGGCCGGGTCATCGGCGAAAGCGAGGCCCGGGAGATGGTCGCCACCTGGCTGGACGCCAGATTCGAGGGGGGCCGGCACCAGGGAAGGCTGGACAAGATAGCCACCATCGAGAGGGAAATCTTCGGGACCGGTTCCGGGGAGTAGAGACGTTGCATGCAACGTCTCTACCTGTTTGACACGGGACTTCACGGTCCCGTTTCATTTTCAATTTTCAACAAGGAGAAACGGATGTCGATTCTTGAAACCTTTGACCCGGAAGTGGCCGCAGCCATCAGGCATGAGACCGAGCGGCAGGAGTTCAACCTGGAGCTGATCGCCTCCGAAAACTTCGTCTCCGAGGCGGTCCTGGAGGCCCAGGGGTCGGTCCTGACCAACAAGTATGCGGAAGGGTACCCCGGCAAGCGTTACTACGGCGGCTGCCACCACGTGGACGTGGCTGAGAACCTGGCCATCGAGCGGGCCAAGGAGCTGTTCGGCGCGGAGCACGCGAACGTCCAGCCCCATGCCGGCTCCCAGGCCAACATGGCGGTCTATTTCTCGGCGCTGAAGCCGGGGGACACGATCCTCGGGATGAACCTCTCCCATGGCGGCCACCTGACCCACGGCAGCCCGGTGAACTTCTCCGGCCGGTTCTTCAACGTGGTCCCCTACGGGGTCACCAGGGAAACCCAGACCATCGACTACGCGGAGGTGGAGCGGCTGGCCCTGGAGCACCGCCCCAGAATGATCGTGGTCGGGGCCAGCGCCTATCCGCGGATCATCGACTTTGCCGCCTTCCGCGCGATCGCCGACAAGGTGGGGGCGCTGGTGATGGTGGACATGGCCCATATTGCCGGTCTGGTGGCGGCGGGGCTCCATCCGAGCCCGGTCCCCCATGCCGAGTTCGTCACCACCACCACCCACAAGACCCTGCGCGGGCCGCGGGGAGGGATGATCCTCTGCCGGGAGGAGTTCGCCAAGGCCGTCAATTCCAACATCTTCCCCGGCATCCAGGGGGGGCCGCTGATGCACGTGATCGCGGCCAAGGCGGTCGCCTTCAAGGAGGCCCTCGCCCCCGAATTCAAGCTCTACCAGCAACAGATCGTCAAGAACGCCGCAACCCTCGCCGAAGAGCTGAAGGCGCGGGGCTTCCGGCTTGTTTCCGGCGGAACCGACAACCACCTGATGCTGATCGACTTCTCCGGCACCGAGATGACCGGCAAGATCGCCGAGGAGGCCCTCGACAAGGCCGGAATCACCGTGAACAAGAACACCGTCCCGTTCGAGACCCGTTCCCCCTTCGTCACCTCCGGCATCCGGATCGGCACCCCGGCCGCCACCACCCACGGCCTGAAGGAGACCGAGATGAAGGAGGTCGCCGGCCTGATCGCCGACGCCCTCGCCAATCACGGCGATGAGGCGAAGCTGGCAGAGATCAACGGCCGGGTGAATGCCCTGATGAAGCGGTTTCCCTTCTACGCCCACCGGCTGAAATAAATTTGGGAATCTGCCACAGAGTCACATAGTTTCTACAGAAAAAAGGGCATCCTCAGGATGCCCTTTTTCGTTATCCAGCGTGTTCTCTTTTCAGCCTCTTCGAGAGGGCATCGGCGTGCCGTATCGGTTCAGGGAGCCGGTAACGGGGGCAGCAGCGCAGGACCAGCTCCAGTGACTCGGCCAGGGTCACCAGGTGACCCGGCGAAACGAACAGGGGCTTCACCCGCTCGCGGCTCCGCAGCACGGCTCCCACCGTCTCTCCATTGTAATAGAGCGCGCTCCACTCCCCTCTGCCGGCGGGCGGTTCCAGGTATTCGCCGACCAGCCGTGACTTGGCGCAGCCGATGGCCGGCATTCCCAGCAGGACCCCGAGGAATGAGGCGATCCCCAGCCTTCTCGGATGGGCTATCCCCTGGCCGTCGACGAGGATGATATCCGGCTTCTCGTGCAGCGCGGCGATTGCGGCGAGCATCGCCGGCCCCTCCCGGAACGAGAGGTATCCCGGCACGTAGGGGAACCTGGTCGCCTCGACATGATGCGACTCCTCGATGCACGACAGGGTCTTCAGGTCGTACAGGGCTACCGCCGCCACGGTCTTGTCGCCGCTGTAGGCCGCGTCGACCCCGGCCACGGTCTTCACCGCCGTGCGCAGGCGGGAGAGAGTCACCTTCGCCGACAGGCTCTCCTGAAAGCGGCGGGCCTCGGCAATTGTTTTCGGCCATTCGATCATCCTGCATTTCCTTTGGGAATTTTGTGAGCGTTTCTGTTCTTGTGTATCGGGTGAAGAATCGTAGCGATACGCCTGTACCGAATTTGAGACGTGGTTCCGTTCGGCTCCCTCTCTGTTGGCGTAACTCCACATTCTTAACATTATAATAATTGAAATTCATGAACACATTGTATATGCTCTGTCGCCATGAGCGCTCAGGATTTGCGGCGGCGCGGTTGCAGAGAGAATGCCGCAACACTGAATCGGATGCACCTCGTTAAGACCGATGGCGACAAGGGCGGCCGGTTCGAAGTTCGATCCCGGCCGGGATGCGTTCATGCCCGGAAAACGGGGAATGAAATGATGATGCGGAAGACAACGGAGGGAAATTTCAGCCCTTGATTCCACATCTGCTTGATCTGTGGCTTTAACCCTAACAGGAGGAAAAGTGATGTCAAGAAGTCTGATCGTTTCGGTAGCCTGCCTTTCGTTGTTGTGCTCAACCATCGTGAAAGCCGACAACATTGTAGTAGACGGAGATCTGAGAATCTCCGGAAGCGGGAGTCTGGTATTTCCTGACGGCAGTGTGCAATACAAGGCGGAAGTCCAGGGCCCGGCGGGACCGCAAGGACCCACAGGACCTCAGGGGCCTACAGGACCGCAAGGGCCGGCGGGACCGCAAGGGCCGGCGGGACCGCAAGGGCTCAAGGGGCAGTCCGGGACACCGTTTAACTGGACCCAGGCCACCGGTGCCGTGTCGGCGACTCCAAACACCGGCTATCTGGCCAACAGTCCATCCCTTGTCTCAATTACTCTCCCTGCGGCTCCTGCTGTCGGCGACGTCGTGCGGGTGACCGGGGTGATCGGCCAGGGCACCGGAGGTTGGCAGATTTTGCCGAATCCAGGGCAGTCCATACGATCCTATGGCGTCTCCACCGGCGCTCCTTATTCTGTCTGGACCGCACGCGACGCACAGAGATCCTGGCGCTCCGTTGCCTCCTCCTCGGACGGGACCAAGCTGGTTGCCGCCGTGAATGAATATGGTGGTGGTGGCCAAATATACACTTCCACGGATTCGGGAGCGACCTGGACCCCGCGCGAAACAGGCAAGAGCTGGGTCTCCGTTGCCTCCTCCTCGGACGGGACCAAGCTGGTTGCCGCTGTGGATGAATATGGTGGAGGCGGACAGATATACACTTCCACGGATTCGGGTGTGACCTGGACCCCGCGCGAAACAAACAGAAGCTGGACTGCCGTTGCCTCCTCCTCGGACGGCACCAAACTGGTTGCCGCGGTGTTTTATGGCCAGATATACACTTCCACGGATTCGGGTGTGACCTGGACCCCGCGCGAATCAGACAGAGTCTGGAGTGCCGTTGCCTCCTCCTCGGACGGGGCCAAGCTGGTTGCCGCTGAGCTTGGTGGAAAGATATACACTTCCGCGGATTCCGGAGCAAGCTGGGTCCCGCAAGTGGTACCATCCAGATACTGGAATACCGTTGCCTCCTCTTCGGACGGCACCAAGCTGGTTGCCGTTGCGGCTGGTGAACAGATTCACACTTCCACGGATTCCGGAGTGACCTGGACCCCGCGCGAAACAAAGAGAAGCTGGACTGCCGTTGCCTCCTCCTCAGACGGGACCAGGCTGGTTGCCGCGGTGTCAGGTGGTCAGGTGTACACTTCCGCGGATTCCGGAGTTACCTGGATGCCTCACGATGCAGACAGAGGCTGGAACGAGGTTGCCTCCTCAGCGGACGGCAGCAAACTGGTTGCCGCGGTGTATGGTGGCCAGATATACACATCTACAGCCACATCGACGTTTACTTCAGTCAGAGGAGGGGAGTATAGCTCCGTCGAATTGCTGTATGCAGGTAACAATACCTTCATGATACTGAGCTCCCAGGGCGATTTGACTGCACAGTAGCGTTCTGCTGACATGACAAAAGGGGAGATCATCGAGGCGGCCCATAGCGCACCCGTTGCAGAAAGCGGAGCTGCGGCATCCCTGAAAAACCGTCTCCATGGAATTCCTGGAGAACCTCATCATCAAGTGGCCGTCAGGTTACGACAGAGGAGAAGAGGGGTGCTGTCCGGCCCCTCTTCCCGTTGAGACAGTCCTGGCAACTTTTCCCGACCTTACCCTCCATCTCTGGGATATCTTCGGCAGGGAACTGCCGCCAGAGGATGCTCCTGTTCAGAGCGTGCCTCTTCATTCCTCTGGCTGCGTCCCTTTTATCCGAATATACTTCTTGACAAAATGCCACTCCTGTTGAACTATCTTTCACATGAACAGGCGTTCAGCTGAAGCGTCAAAACAGAAGATCACCGAGTCGGCGCGACAGGTCTTCGCCGACCAGGGGTATGCCCAGGCGAGCATGCGGACCATCGCCCGGGAGGCGGGGATCAGTGTCGGCGGCCTCTATCTCTATTTCAGGAACAAGGAAGAGCTCTATCTGACCCTGATGCAGGAGTGGATGGACAATCTGAATGGCACTACCAGGGAGGCGCTCCGGAAAATTGACGATCCCCGGGAATCCCTCCGGGCCTTCATCACCATTACCATCGATTTCACCAGAGGACACAGGGAAATGATCATCCTCCAGGGGAGGGAGTTGGGCTTTACCTTCGGCATCGACCTGAAGAAGCAGTTCTTCCGGGAGCGCCGGCAGATTATCACCGGAATCATCCGCAGGGGAATCGATGCGGGGATATTCCGGCAATGCGACGCGGATGAAGCCGCCAGGATAATCTTCAATGTCCTGCGGGGTTTTGTCATTTCGATGGTTATTGACGAGGAGGCGCTTTTTTCCGCTGGGGGATGCGTCGATCTGGTGCTAAATGGACTATTAAGGAGGAACGAGGGGTGAAAAGATATGTTCTCGCAGTTGCACTGCTGACAGCTTGCTCAGGTGCGGCGACAGCCCAGGAAGGACCAGTCAGGCTCACCCTGAAGGAGGCGGTCAGGCTGGCGGTGGAGAGGAACCTGGACGTCCGGGCCGAGCTGTATAACCCGGCGGAGGCGGAGGCGGACATTCGCGGCTCCATGGGGATCTACAACCCGCTCCTGACCCTGCTGGCAAATTACCAGGAATCGAACACCCTGCCGGCGAACAGCTTTATCATCGGCGGGGTGACGGTCAACCGGCAGGATTCCCTGCAGTACAACGCCGGGATCAACCAGCTCATCCCGAGCGGCGGGACAGTCGGGGTGGCGCTCAACAACAACTGGAACCACAACAATTCCCAAAGCGCCGGGATCTTGAACAATTATTTCCAGTCCGACCTCGCCCTGACCTTCTTGCAACCGCTGTTGAAGAAGTTCGGCAAGGAGACGACCGAACTCAACATTTCCGTGGCGAAGTTCAACAAAGAGGGGGCGCTGGAACAGTTCAAGACGCGGCTTACCGACATCATCAGCCAGGTCAGGAACCAGTACTTCCAATTGTTCAGCGTGCGCGAAGACCTGGAGGTGAAGAAGACCTCACTCGCCCTGGCCGAAAAGATCCTGAGCGATACCGAGGCCCGGGTGCGGGCCGGGGTGCTGCCGGCCATGGAGATACTGAACGCCCAGTTCGGTGTGGCCAGCAGGCAGAAAGAGCTGATTGACGCAGAACGCGCCCTCAAGGACCAGATCGACTCCCTGCGCCTGCTGCTGCAATTGCAGGACGCGGCTGACATCATCCCGGCGGACACGCCGTTCCGGGACGATTACCCGGTTGACGAATCCCGGGAGATCGAGCGTGCCCTGGCCACCCGCCCCGATCTCAGGCAGCAGAGGGTAACGCTCAAGACGAGCGAGCTGCAATCGCGGGTGGCGAGAAACCTGAGCTCTCCCGACCTCTCCTTCACCGCCAGCAGCGCCTTTACCGGCCTTAACAGAAACTACAACCGCGATCTGGAGCAGGTCGGTTCCGGCAGATACCCGGTCTGGTCGGTCGGCCTGCAGCTGAACTATCCCCTCGGCAACGATGCGGCGAAGAACGACTACGTCAGGAGCAAGCTGAGAGTTGCCCAGAGCCAGACCCAGGTCAGGAGCCTGGAGGAGACGGTCACCTATGACGTCCGCACCGCCGCGCGGGGGGTCAGCTCCGGCTACGTCCAGCTGGAGGTCACGGCCCGCGGCCGCGCCTACGCCGAAGAGCGGCTGCAGGCGTTCATCAAGAGAAACCAGGTAGGCCTGGCCACCACCAGGGACGTGCTCGATGTGGAAAATGAGCTGGTGACCGCGAAAGGTAACCAGATCAGGGCGGTGGCCGACTACAACAATGCCATCACCGCCTTGTGGAAGGCTACCGGCGAGATTCTTGAGCGGGAAGGGATCACCATCAGCGAACAGGACGCCGATACGCTCTATGAGAAAAGCAGGTAATTCAGGCTAAACACCTGCAGTACATACGGAGTTCCGATGATGAAGTTTCTTCAGGCCAGGAATGCCAGCAGGCTTCTTCTCCTCATGATGACCCTCTCCCTGGCCGCCTGTTCGGCCGAGAAGGAAGCCCCGCGGGTGAAACCGGCCGTGCCGGTGACGGTGGCCAGTGCCGGGCAGAGGAGCGTGCCGGTTCAGCTCAAGGCGATCGGCAACGTGGAGCCGTTCTCCATCGTGGCGGTCAAGGCCCAGGTGAGCGGCACCGTGGCCCG
Source organism: Geobacteraceae bacterium (assembly GCA_023701365.1). GTDB lineage: Bacteria > Desulfobacterota > Desulfuromonadia > Geobacterales > Geobacteraceae > JAMPXD01. The sequence goes on along the minus strand of JAMPXD010000013.1, from coordinate 17,430 downwards.
GGTCCACTTTGCCGAGGGGCAGGATGTGCGCAAGGGGGACCTCCTGTTCACCATCGATCCGCGCCCGTTCGAGGCGGCGCTCCGCCAGGCCGAGGCGATCCTGGCGCGTGACCTGGCCCAGGCGAGGAACGCCCGGGAGCAGGCAGAGCGCTATGGCGCGCTCCTCAAGGACGGGATCGTCACCCAGGAGCAGTACGACCAGCTGCGGACCACTGCCGAGGCGTACGGCGCCACGGTGGCGGCCGACCGGGCGGCAGTTGATAACGCCAGAATCGAGCTCGGCTACTGCACCATCCGCTCTCCGCTGACCGGCCGGACCGGCAACCTGGCGGTCCATCCGGGGAATGTCGTCCGGGCCAACGAAAATCCGGCCCTCGTCACCATCAACCAGGTCAACCCGGTCTACGTCGCTTTCAGCGTGCCGGAGACGGAGCTTCCGGAGATCAGACGGCACCTGGTCGCCGGGGAGCTGAAGGTCGAGGCGTTGCTTCCCGCCGATGGCCAGGTGGCGGAGAGCGGCCGCGTCAGCTTCGTCGATAACATGGTCGATACCGCCACCGGCACCATCAGGCTGAAGGGGACCTTTGCCAACAAGAGCCGCCGGCTCTGGCCGGGGCAGTTCGTCAACGTGCAGCTGACCCTGGCCACCCTGCCGAACGCCACGGTGGTGCCGAGCCGGGCGGTCCAGACCGGGCAGCAGGGGCAATTCGTGTTCGTGGTCAAGGCCGATGCGACCGCGGAGCAGCGTCCGGTGACGGCAGGGATTACCCACGAAGGGTTTACCGTGATCGCGCAGGGGCTCAAGCCGGGTGAAACGGTGGTGACCGACGGGCAGATGCGCCTCTTCCCCGGGGCGAAGGTGCTATTGAAGGAGGGGAACCAGGGACCGGGGAGCGAAAAACAGGGACCGGGGGGACCGGGAAAAGTCTTACAACCTGAGCAGGGCAGTCGGCAATGAACATCGCCGAGCTTTTCATAAAACGGCCGGTCATGACCAGCCTGGTCATGATGGCCGTCCTGCTGTTCGGCATCATCGCCTACCGGGCGCTGCCGGTGAACGACCTGCCGACCGTCGATTATCCGACCATCCAGGTGAGCTCCAGCCTGCCCGGCGCCAACCCGGACACCATGGCCGCGTCGGTGGCGACCCCCCTGGAGCGGCAGTTCTCCACGATCGCCGGGCTGGAGACCATGACCTCCACCAACGGCACCGGCATCTCCCAGATCACCCTCAAGTTCGTCCTGGACCGGGACATCGACGCCGCGGCCCAGGATGTCCAGGCGGCCATCTCCCGGGCGCAGCGCCAGCTCCCCCAGGACATGCCGAGCCCGCCGTCGTTCCAGAAGGTCAACCCGGCCGATCAGCCGGTGTTCTACCTCGCCCTCAGCTCGCCGACCCTGCCGCTCCATCAGGTCAACGAGTACGCCGATACCGTCATCGCCCCGCGAATCTCCATGATCAGCGGGGTGGCCCAGGTGCAGGTGTTCGGCTCCCAGAAATACGCGGTGCGCGCCCAGGTCAACCCTTCGGCGCTCGCCTCCCGCAAGATCGGCATCGACGAGGTGGCGGCGGCCCTGGAGCGGGGCAACGTCAATCTCCCCACCGGGGTGCTGCAGGGGAAGAGCCAGGCCCTCACCATCCAGGCCACCGGCCAGCTCTACTCGGCGTCCGCCTACGAGCCGCTGGTCGTCGCCTATCGCGGCGGCGCGCCGGTGCGCCTCGGCGAGGTCGGCCGGGTGATCGACAGCGTCGAGAACGACAAGGTGGCCGGCTGGTACAAGCAGACCCGTGCCATCGTCCTCGCCGTCCAGCGCCAGCCCGGCACCAACACCATCGAGGTGGTGGACAGCATCAAGAAGCTCCTCCCCGGGTTCCGCGCCCAGATGCCCGCCGCGGTTGACCTCAACATCCTGTTCGACCGCTCCGTGCCGATCCGCGAATCTGTGGCCGACGTCAAGTTCACCCTGCTCCTCACCATCTGCCTGGTCATCATGGTGATCTTCCTGTTCCTGCGCAACGTCTCCGCCACGGTGATCCCGTCGCTGGCGCTCCCCCTCTCCATCATCGGCACCTTCGCCGCCATGTACGCCATGGGGTTCACCGTCAACAACATCACCCTGATGGCCCTCACCCTGTCGGTCGGCTTCGTGGTGGACGACGCCATCGTCATGCTGGAAAACATCGTCCGCCACATGGAGCAGGGGGAGAGCGCCATGGCGGCGGCCCTCAAGGGGTCGCGGGAGATCGGCTTCACCATCATCTCCATGACCCTGTCGCTGGTGGCGGTCTTCCTGCCGGTCCTGTTCATGGGGGGGATGCTGGGGCGGCTGCTCCACGAATTCGCGGTGACCATCAGCTGCGCCATCCTCATCTCCGGCTTCGTCTCCCTTACCCTTACCCCGATGCTCTGCAGCCGCTTCCTGCGCCCCCCCGCAACCAAGCGGCACGGCCGCCTCTACCTGGTCATGGAGCGGTTCTTCGACGGGATGCGGCACCTCTACGAGCGGACCCTCCGGACGGTCCTCAACTGGCGCCGCACCACCATGGCGGTCACCATTATCATGACCATCCTGACGGTCTGGCTCTTCGCCAGGATGCCGAAGGGACTGCTGGCCAGCGAGGACATCGGCGCCCTGTTCGCCTTCACCGAGGGGGCCCAGGGGATCTCCTTCGAGGACATGAAGCTGCACCAGCAGCAGCTGGCGGAGATCGTCGTCAAGGACCCGAACGTCGAGGCCTTCATGTCGTTCGTCGGCGCCGGCGGGAGCCGGGTCTCCTCCAACTCGGGCTTCATGTTCATCCGCCTGAAGCCGCGCAACGCCCGGAAGCTGAACGCCGACCAGGTGATCCAGTCGCTGCGCCCCAGGGTGATGCAGGTGCCGGGGATCATGATGTTCATGCAGAACCCGCCGCCGATCCGGCTGGAGGCGAGCCTGGCCAAGAGCCAGTACCAGTTCGTGCTGCAGAGCCCCGACACCGAAGAGCTCTATACCCATGCCACCGCCTTCGAGAGCAAGCTGCACGGCCTGCCGCTCCTCCAGGACGTGACCAGCGACCTGCAGATGAAGAACCCCCAGCTCAACATCAACATCGACCGGGACAAGGCGTCGGCCCTCGGCATCACCGCCCAGCAGATCGAGGACGCCCTCTACTACGCCTACGGCGCCCGCCAGGTCTCCACCATCTATTCGCCGATCAACCAGTACCGGGTCATCCTCGAGCTGGACCCCCGGTACCAGATGGAGCCCACCTCCCTTGCCATGCTCTACGTCCGCTCCGGCACCGGCAACCTGGTGCCGCTCAACACCCTGGCGACCATAACGAGAAGCCTCGGCCCCCTGTCGGTCAACCACCTGGGGCAGATCACCGCGGTCACCATCTCCTTCAACCTCAAGCCGGGCGTTCCCCTGGGGGACGCGGTCAAGCTGATCGAGGAGGAGGCGAAGTCACTGCCGGCCACCGTCACCACCGGCTTCCAGGGGACAGCCCAGGCCTACAAGGCTTCCACCAAGGGACTCATCGTCCTCATCATCATGTCGATAGTGGTCATCTACATCGTCCTCGGCATCCTCTACGAGAGCTACATCCACCCCCTGACCATCCTCTCCGGGCTCCCGTCGGCCGGCTTCGGCGCGCTCATCACCCTTCTCATGTTCGGCAAGGAGCTGAACCTCTACGCCTTCGTCGGGATTATAATGCTGGTGGGGATCGTCAAGAAGAACGCGATCATGATGATCGACTTCGCCCTGGAGGCGGAGCGCAAGGAAGGGAAGGCGCCGCTTGATGCCATCTTCGAGGGGGCGCTGATACGTTTCCGGCCGATCATGATGACCACCATGGCGGCCCTGATGGGGACACTGCCGATTGCCCTCGGCATCGGCGCCGGCGCCGAGTCGCGGCGGCCCCTGGGGCTTGCCGTGGTCGGCGGACTGGTGGTTTCCCAGCTCCTCACCCTCTACATCACGCCGGTATTCTATTACTACATGGACAGGTTCCAGAAGTGGGTGGTGGGGCTCAGAAAGGCCCGCTGAGCTCAGAAAGCCGCAACCCCTTTTCCTTTCTCCCCTGATCACGGTAGACGGGCAATTTCACCGTAAACTGTGAGCCTTCGCCGACATGGCTTGCCACGCTTATTTCGCCACCGTTAAACTTGACGATATTGTAGGTGATGGCCAGGCCGAGGCCGAGCCCCTTGCCCGACTCCTTGGTGGTGAAGAACGGGTCCCAGATCTGATCGATCGCGTCCAGGTCTATGCCGCAGCCGGTATCACGGATCTGGACGTAGACCCATGAGGCATCGGCGTTTGTCGTTATCTCCACCAGGCCTTCCCCCGCGATCGCCTGGTGGGCGTTCATCAACAGGTTCAGGCAGACCTGGCGCAGTCCGGCCGGATCGCCCTGGACATGGGGAAGGTCAGGCTGGAGGATGGTCCGGAGTTCGATGCTTTCATAGCGCGAGTTGTGCCTGACCAGTTCGAGGGTTTCCTGGAGGATCTCGTTGATGTCCACCTCGCCGATGGAACCATCCGATTTTCTGCTGAAGTTGAGCAGGCGGTCGATGATCCCCTTGCAGTGGTAGGCCTCCCGGACGATGACCGCCAGGTATCTGGGAAAGACCTCCAGCCGGCTGTCCTCGCCAAGGGCGTGATCGTCGCGAAAGCGGCGCAGCAGTGCTTCTGCGTAACCGGCCACCGAAGTGAGCGGATTGTTGATTTCATGGGCGACCCCGGCGGCAAGCACGCCGATGGTCGACATCTTTTCGGTCTGGATCAGTTGCAGTTCCTGAAGCCTTTTCAACGTCTTGTCCCTGAAAAAGACCAGCGCCCGGTTTTTCTCTCCCAGGGCATCTTCGATGGGGGTGGCCGTGATGTCGATGTAGCGGGTCTTATGCCCCTTCAGTCCGTAGACCAGGGATGTCTCCACCCGCTCGCCGCGGATGGCCCGTTCCACCGGGCAATTATGCGGCGAGGTGGCGAGTTCCGGATGGAAAATATCCCTGCACCCCCCCCCGGACAGGACCTCCTCCGGAAAAAACTGGGGACAGATATGGTTGAGGTGCTGGATCTTGCCGTCATGGTCAAAGACCATGACCCCGTCGTTGACCGCATCGAATATCGCCTGGAATTCGTTCTTCTGGTTTCTTAAGGTGACCTCGACCTGCTTGCGCTCGGTTATGTCCTGGGTCGTGCCGTAAAGCTTCACGACTTTTCCGGCGTGATTGACAGCCGGCTCGACGATCGTATAGACCCATTTCGAGGTGCCGTCTCTGAGGAGCAGGCGATGTTCGATCTCATAGTTCTTGCCTTGCTCGATGCCTGACCTGAGGTGGTCCATGACGGACTTAAGGTCCTCCGGGTGGATCACGCTGGCGAAGGCTTCCTGCGTAGCTTCCGCGCGGCTGAGGTGGAGGATGCGCAGCAGCTCATCGGAGACGTTCAATTCACCGGTTGCGGGATCCGATCTCCAGGAGCCCACATGGGACATGGTCTGTGCCTTCGCCAGGTTGTATTCACTCTCCCGCAGGGCCTCTTCCGCCCGCCTCCGTTCGGTGATGTCCACCAGCGCGGCGTGACACTCATCCCCGGATTCGGTAGCCGTCGCCTCAATCCGTACAAAATGCGGCTGGTTATCGCCTTTCGAGAGTTTCAGCCTGCACGTCTCCTTGTCCCGGCTTGCAAACACCGTCCGGAGGAAATCAGCGAAGGCGGGGCGGTCTTCTTCGGCAACGAAATGCTCGAAGCGGAGGTTGGCCAGGAGAGAACGTTCCTTCCCCAGCAGGTTGGCTCCGGTCAGGTTTACGGTCTGGATCGTCCCGTCACGGTCGAGGGTGCAATAACCCACCGGGGCGAAGTCGTAGAGGAGGGCGTACTTGTTCCGCGATGCCTCCAGTTCCTCCCTGGACCTGCGCAATGCTTCGATCTCCAGCTCCAGCTCGATCTGGCGCAGCTGAAATTCATGGAGGAGTTTCAGGGTTTCTTCTTCCGTACCAGGAAGAACAATATCCGCCTTCCTGGCAATAGACAGAGCTTCAGCGCGTTGGCGAAGTTCTGAAACCGCTTCAGGCATATCCCTCTTTTTTCTCATCTGTTTCCCCGCTTTATCAGGCGCTCTTGCTTCAATGTCTTGCCTCCATCCTCAAGATGCGGTTGCAGTGAGTACCTTATCAAATTTCCGGGCAAATAACATCGTTTTATTTGAAGTGGAGAGAGGGTGAATGGTCACGAACGGGAAATCAATCTGTCCCGAATATATTCCATATCAGCGAAAGCGGGCTTTAATCCCGGGCGTATTCAGCATGAAGATAAAGTACAGGTAAACAAGGCATCCCACCCACTTTGCCGTATTGTTGCGCTTCAGTTCCGAGAAGTTTTCCTGTAGATTCCGCTCCAACTCGGCAATGGCGACATGCTGGTAGGTCAGCATATATAGCCCCTCCGCCAGTCCCAGGCTCAACAGCGCCGTCATGGCGAGCCTCGCCCATCCCTTCCTCATCGACAGGCCGAACGACGTCACGAACAGCCCCGCCGCCATCAATACGTCATAGAGGTACTTGGCCTTCTGGTGAAAGGACATGCCGTTTTGGCTTGCGATCACCCCCGCAAGCCCCGGCACCCGCATGATCAGGGAGAGTGTGGAATCGAGCAGAAAAAGCAGGGCGATGATATTGACGATGTTCACCCAGCCCGACTCCTCGACGGCTACCTCGGACGCATCAGCCGGAGGTGGAACGGGGATAATCGGTGTCCCGGCAATATGCGCTTCCGCTGGCCGAAATTTCCGGAACACCACCCCGCACCTGACGCAGATTTCACCTGGAGCCTGTCGTGCCGAGCATTTGGGACACTCGATCCCTTCTGGTGCCTGCACTGCGTCTGCGGCAGGGGCTGCCAGCGCCACGGCCATGCCCCTGGTAACGGGAAAACTGTCCCGGCAGCGCGGGCAACGGGCTTGAAACGAATCGGCCGGGAGCCGTTCGTCACCGATCGCCGAAGAGAAACCACATGTTGGGCAGGTTATGTTCATCATTCTCCCTTCTGCAGAGATGGTTTTTTCCCCGTGCTGCCGTCACTGAACTGCACCCGCCGGGGAAAAGCGCTATCCTGACCGTCTCCGGTGCCGAGCTGACCACGAAAATTCTTGCCCCAGGCCCAGAGGGTGCCATCCTTCTTCAGCGCCAGCGAGTGCGCGGCCCCGGCGGCGATGGCGACAATATCCTTCAGTTCGGCGACCCGCGCCGGAGTTTGCACATAGCTGAACGACTTCGTCCCCTGGCCGAGCTGGCCATGATTATTGAAGCCGCGGGACCAGACCGTGCCGCTGCCGTCGAGCGCCAGCACGTGGCCGCCGTTGGAAAAGCTGTATCCGGGCACGGCTATGTCGGTGATGTTATGCAAACCGGAAATCCGGACCGGCACCGCGCTGTCCTTGACCATGAGGCCTCCGGCAGTTGTCGCGTAGATGTTTGCTCCCCACCCCCACACCGTGCCGTCACGTTTCAGCGCCAGGGTGAAATCGGAGCCGGCTGCCACCTTGATCACGTCGCGGCATTGCCTCACCAGAACCGGGCCGGTCCGGATCTCGCGCGAGCCGTCGCCAAGCTGTCCCTGGTCGTTCTTGCCCAAGCACCAGATCGTGCCGTCCTGCTTGACGACCGCGCGGTGGTTGGTGCCGGCCGATATGGCAGTGACATCCGCAAGCCCCGCAACCGTTTGCGGCTCTCTAAGTGCATCGACCCCGACGGTCTTTCCCCAGATGCTGACCCTGCCGTCCTTCGTCAGCGCCATGAAATAGGCTGGACCGGCCGAAACCGAAACGACATTCTCCAGTTGCGGCATCCTGATGCAGTTTTGTTTGGCAGCCCCCCCATACCGGGGGATCAGTCGTCCCCACATCCAGATGCTGCCGTCGTCCCTGACCGCTACGGTAAACTGTTCTCCACCGGCAACGGACCTGACCGCGCCGAACAGATTCCTCCCTTGAAGGTACATTTTGCCCGGACTGGCGTCGAAAGAATCCGGGCGAGGCCCCAACTGCTCATTCTCATTGTTCCCCCAGGCCCAGACGGTTCCATCACGGGCCAGGGCCAACGAATGTTCATACCCCGCGGTGATGCTCTGTAGCTCAGGGCCAGGAGATGTGGCTGGGGCCGGGGCGGCAGCAACCAGCGGAGCGGCAGCCTGTCCTGCCTCGGCGGCATTGAAAGAGAGGACCGTCAATGCAGGAGGTGTGCTGGCCGTCTTTTTGTGCTCCTGCCCCACCTCGCCATACCCCAGATGCAGCAGCGTTCCGTTGCGCTTCTCCAGGAACGATTCTACCCCGCCGGCATGGATGGCGCTGACACCAGCCGTTTTACTCCGCTTCAGCATACTCGGAAAACCGGCTGTTTCATCGTCGGGCTGGATCTTGCCGGATGAGCCGGAGTACCACACCGTCCCGTTCCCTTTCAGTGCCAGGGCATGCCAGTAGCCGGCCCTGATCTCTTCCACTCCGCTCAACAGTTGCCTCGGCTGGGAACAGCGTTGCAGGTTGTCGCCGTCGGCGACATGGAGCGTACCCCACCCCCAGACAGTGCCATCCCTTTTCAGGGCAAGCGTAAAGCGCTCACCGGCGGCAACGGCCACCACATCCTGCAACCCCTTCACCTCCACCGGCTCCCAGCGCACCTCATGACTGCCGTCACCCAGCTCTCCCTGCGTGTTCTCACCCCAGGCCCTGACCGTGCCATCCTTTTTCAAGGCAATGATCGACCTCCGGCCACAGGCGACCGCCGCGACATCCGACAGGCCCGCCACCTGCACCGGCACCGCGATCTGCGGATTAATGCCGCCATTACTGAGATGCCCCAGAAAACTGTCGCCAAAATACCAGAGCGTGCCGTCCTGCTTGAGCGCTACCGAGAAATAGTCCCCGGCGGCAATCGCGCTCACCCCGGCAAGTCCCGGCACCGGGAGCGGCCGGGCACGCTCCACGACCCCGGTGGCATCCCCCAACTGGCCATGCTCGTTGCTCCCCCAGCTCCAGACCGTGCCGTCACTCTTCAGAGCCAGGGTATGGAGGGCACCGGCGGCCACACTCGTTACCCCATCGATCCCCGGGACCCTGGCCGGGGCCGTGACAAGCCCCCCGCGTTCGCCATACCCAAGCTGGCCGTCGCTGTTGCTGCCCCAACTCCAGACCGTGCCGTCCTTTCTGGCCACCACGGCATGCCGCACCCCGGCGGAGGCGGACAACGTCTCCTGCGTCCGCAGCACGCTCACCGGAACCAGGTTCTTGACCAGCAGCCAGATGGCCAGCAACATCAAAACCGCCAGCGGCAGGCGCAGGTCGCGGTTGAAGCGCTTGAGGCGGGACAGCAGATCCCGCTCCGGCGCCAACGCCGTGTCCGAAGGGGCAGCCTCAACCGGATCACCTCCCCTGGCAGCCTGTTTCTCCGCCGGGGGGCGATAACGGGCGAAGATCAGGCCGCATCTTTCGCAGATCGGCGCCAGCGCCTGTTCATGGGCACAGGAGGGGCAGATGATCTGCAATTCTTCCGAAGCGGAGACAGCCGGTTCTTCCGCTGTCACCCGGAAACGGGTACGGCACCTGGGACAACCGGCGCTGGTCCCTCCGGCAGGGATGCGGGCCGCATCGATTTCGGCGGAGTAGCCGCACTCCGGACAGACAATCCTCATCTATCCCCTCCATTCCCGCAGATATGCGGCATGCACGCCATCATTGATACTTCACCCCGGCCCGTTTTTCCCAGACCTTTCTGAACGGAATATCCTTCTTGAGCAGTATCCGGTAGTCCTTCTTTTCCCGGTCGTCAACGGATAGACTAATATGCAGCAGTTCCGTCTCCAGGCGGGACGGCGAATGATCGGACAGGGCATTCATCATGCTGAACTTCCTGCTCCCGCCATCCACCGGCGCAACCGTATAGGCCAGATAGGTGGATGTCCGGCCACGGTCCAGGGATGAGACGATCATCAAGCGCAACGTACCCCTGACCGCCTCTGGATACACATGTTGGACATCGGTATATTCGACATCAAAGAGGAGTTTGTCCTGCTGTTCGTCGGCAAGGACGATCTTGAGAACCCGGTCCTGGTAGACCACGAGCCCTTTGCCCATAAGGGGGCGCTGTTCATTGTCCTCGAAGGAGAGGGAATCCTTTGGTACTTCGTATGATGGGGGCGTATCGCTGAAATGGAGGGTGCCGTCCCGGTCGGTCCATTTATAGCTGGCGGCATGGCTGGTGGTTAGCAGGGATAACAGGGTTGGCAGAAACAGCAACCATCTGTTGCGGCCAACGGTGGCGAGCTTTCCGGATATCCGGCATTTCAGGTTGTGAATTTTGATTAGGGGCATCGTGTGATTGGTTCCCCTTAGGAAGAACCGGGTGTAGGTTCGCTGAAGTCTCACTTGCCGCACCCTTTCACGGGCGCCCCTCCTCCTTCACGGAGTTTCGCGACCGATGCCCGAGCCTCCTCGACGTGTGACAACTGGTCCGGCGGGATTTGCAGGCCAAGGTACCGTTCATACGCGGTAATTGCTTCCGGCGCCTTCCCTCCGAGCTCCAGCGCCATGGCCAGCAGAAAGAAGGGCTCCGTCCGATCGGGTGCCAGTTCTGTCGCCTTTCCGAAATCGGCTGCAGCTTTCTCCATCTCGCACATCTGCAGGTAAGCGGTACCACGTTCATCGTATGCTTCCGGCCAGTCGGGATGCAGTTGGAGAGCGCGGTCGAAATCGGCCACTGCTTCACCCGATTTGCCGAGCATCCTGAGGGCCGTGCCACGGTTGTAGTAGAGAGCCGGCTCATGCATCCCCAGCTGTTCGGCGCGACTGAGCTCGGCAAGAGAACCATCCAGATCCCGGAGAGCGAAGAGGCAGGCCGCCAGATTCATGTGCAAAAACGGGTCGGTAGGAACCAGATCGATAACTTTTTTGTATGCATCTACGGCCTCCTGATACATCCCTTTCTGCATCAGCAGGGTCGCCCGGTTTCCCAGCGCCCTCGGCATGGCCGGGTCGAGGGAAAGGGCACGATTGTAGTCGTGCATCGCCTCGTCGAGCTTCCCGGTCTGATGATAGAGGAAGCCGCGGGTGTTCCATGCCTCCTTCATCCCGGGTGAAAGCTCCAGCGCCCGTGAAAGATCGGTTTCTGCCTCTTCCATCCGTCCCTCATCCATGAGTGCAAGGCCGCGGTTGAGAAGCCCTTCCTTGTAGCCGGGATTCAGTTCCAGTGCTTGTGAAAGATCGCGAAGTGCGTTTTCGCGGTCGCCGGCACCGGTGAAGGCGAGGGAGCGGTTCCCGTAGTAGCTATACTCCTTCGGATCGAGCCGGATCGCTTCGGTAAACGCGGCAACCGCCTCCGCATTTTTCCCTTCGCGCAGGTAAACCAGTCCAAGTCCCGCCGCTCCGCGTGCCTCTTCCGGAGCAAGCTTCCTTACGTTCTCGAAGGTCCCCCGCGCGGCATCAAACTCACCGAGCTCCATAAGCGACGACCCGATCATCACATTCATCGGTACTACGCACCGGCTGCACTCCGCTTTGGCGGCGGCAACCGCCTTGAAGTCTCGGATGGCCTCCCGGTAACGCTTTGCCGCAAAGTGCAGGTAGCCGCGCTCAAGCTTCGCGTCCGTGAAGAATGGATTGAACAGAAGCCGCCGGTTCAGGTACCTGAGCGCCTTCTCCGGATCTTCCTTCATGGCGTGATATCGCTGGTCGAGGGTGGTGGCGCACCCGCCGGCGAAAAGGGCGACAATGATTAGGAACGCATATTTTTTCATGATTTCTCCGAAGACGAACCTCTTATCATGGGAACCGATCTGCAGTTAAGCGGAGGACCCTAGCTTCTCCGGGCACTGGAATCGGAGTGCAGGAACCACGTCAACGCGAGCGAGATGACGGATATGAGCCCCCAGAAGATGATGGTGGTGGCTCTGGTATTGTCGAAAATCAGCCCGATGAACGATCCAACCCACAGAACCTGTGAGAGGGTTGCCCTGCTTCATGTCTGGCCGCAGCCGTGCTTCAGGTAAAGGTAGTACGCAACCAGGCCGGAGATGTAGGTGTACTTGAAAATGGAGGAGAATCGATCCACGGGTAACTCCTGTTTTTCAGTTGTGTGAGCGCGGCTTGAATATAGATGGACAACTGCCCCTGATCTTTCTTTGAATGATTAATCACTTACCATTACTGACCAACGTCCTCGTCGTCTCCAATTTGTAGCCGTCCAAGCACGTTCCCCCAGGGGACTTCACAGGGGACTTCAGGGGGACGTAGTCGATTTGTTGACTTGCTCCTGTTTGTTTTTTACTAATCAACTAATCAACTACGTCCCCTTAGCCTTCTAGTTCCCTTTGCCGAACGGGTATGGCTCTTGCCATCAGTGCCATCGGGACGGTCCTTGCTTGTTCATTCTAAGGCACCTAACTTGTTGAAATTTCGCTCTCCCCACAAGATCGCTTCTGCGCTTCATCGGTGGTTCGACATGAGGGCCCATGCAAGGCAGTCGGTTTCCGTCCCCTGGAGCCTGTAACCCTAGGCTTTGTACCGCCCCTTACGTCCAACATGTGCCGCATCGATGTAACTGATTACGTAGAGTGCCAGCGTCATGATCGCCATCTTTGCGATGTACCCGGCATCGATGGGCGTAACCTCCGCGGACCGGTTCACCAGGGTAATGAACGGTCGGGTGAGGAAGAGGACATCGATGGTGAAGAAGGCGGCGAGGACGGTCCCCTTGCCGATCTCCCGATTGTAGAACTGGCCGAACCCCGGGTAGAGGAGCGACAGATACTGCGGCTTCCAGCCGCGGGCCGGCTCCTTCCGGCAGGCCGGGCAGCCGTCCGACTTCATCGGGCGGTAGCAGGTGCCGCAGAGCTGCGCATGGCCGAGGCTCTCGGCTGCCTGGCGTCGCTCCTTGATGTGCTGGCGGATCTGCTTGAGCACCGTGAGGTCGTAGCCCACCAGCTGCAGCGGCTTGTCCGAAGCCGCCGGCTGCAGCGCCAGGGTCAGCGCGAACAGTTCGGCCCTCATCATCCGAACGAAGGAGCTGTTGTTCAACGGCATCTTCACCGGCTCCAGCGAGCTGCCGGCGATGTCGCCGTATCCCAGCTGGTGCCAGGCGATCGGGCGCATTGACGAGAAATCGGCCAGGAGCAGCCGCCGGCTCGTGAGGAGCAGCAGCGCGGCGTGCTTGAGGTAGGCGGTGCGCTGGAATGCCGCCGCCCCCTGTACCGTTTCCCCCGGTAACAGGATCTCCGGCAGCTTCACGCCAGCGGCCGCGGCCATCTTCTCGACGTTAGCCTTGCGTGCGGAGTTGCCGTAGCCGCTCGACATGAACAGGCGCAGGAAGATCACCAGCAGCCCCCACATCGCCGCCAGCGCCAGCAGTGCCGCTAACGGCTGCTTGCGCAGGGCCGTCGTCGCGTACAGGCCGATAAGCTGGATTGGCACCAGCACCGCAACTGCCAGGACCAGCTTTTGGCGGTTCGTCTCTGCCCCCCATATCGCTGCAGCCGGGACGATGCCGGTGAGGCTTGCCACCGCCTGCACCTGCCGCTGCTCTTGCCGGCGCATGCGGAGGTAAAGGTAGACCACCGGTGCGCAAGCCAGCAGCAGCATCACCAGAGACCAGGTTGAAATGCGGCCGTACTGCGCCTCCACCCCCGCCGCCACTGCCCGGTAGGCGTCGAGCTCGGGGCTGAAGGTCCCCTCCGCGGCGAGCGTGTCGGCGGCGAAGCGGTAGACCCTGCGGGTGGCATTGTCGGTCAGCAGGATTTTCCCCTCGCACACCGCCACGTCCCCCGCCGCCGTCAGCGGTTCGGGAACCGGCAGCTCGCCCACCAAGCGGCCACCGCCGTCGTACACCAGCGCCTTGGCGTGCCGCAGGTCCACGGTCTGGAAGAGGACGATCCGGTCGTTCCCCTGAGCAAACAACGTCGGGAACATGTACGCCCCGATGGGTGCCACGTGGGCGAACGTCCGCAGGAAACGCCCGTCGCGGGCGAAGATGTCGAGCCTATTGGCGTTGGTGTTGGCGATGAGCAGGTCGCCGTTGGCGTCGAAGGCGATGGAGTTGGGGAACATCAGCTGTCCCGCCCCCTTTCCCTGCGTGCCGAAGGTACTGAGGTGCCGGCCGTCGGTGCCGAAGACGTGGACTTGGTGGTTGGAGGAGTCGGTGACGAAGATCTGCCCCGTCTGCAGGTCGGCGGCGAACTTGAACGCACCGCGGAACCGGCCGGCCCCGTCCACCACCGTCTCCAGCTTCCCGTCCCTCAATCGCCGGATCGCCTTGGTCGTGTGATCCCCCAGCCACAGCTCGTCCCCCACGAACTTCAGCTGCGTCAGCGTCAGCTCAGGCGGCAGGGGGTGCTTCTCCAGCATCTTTCCGGCGTGATCCAGCAGGTAGATATCGGTTCCCCACGAAACTGCCACCCCGTTGGCAGAAGCGGCCAGGAAGTTGGGGAAAGGCACGGACTGCTTCTTTCCGTCCGCCCAGAGCCGTACCCATACCAACAGGACGATGAGGAGTACGAACAGCAGCAGGATCGCCTTGGAACGGGGCTGGGACGCTGCTGCGGTACGTTTGGCGGGAGAAGGTTGGTCCACCGCCGGCGCCGCCGGGGCAACAGGCTCGATCCGTATCACCGCCGCCAGTTGAAACCTCTGGCGGCACTTCGGGCAGGTCACCGCCACATCGTGCTGCGGCAACCGCAGTTGAGGTGCGCTTTTCGAAAACTGGCAGTAGGGACAGGTGATCACGACATCAGCCATCGTTGTGCCTTTCGCTCTGAAGCGCTATGGCTTCAGTATTACGAGGAGGTGGAGGAATGGCCCCACCAGGACCACCCCGAAAACCACGGACGAAACGTTTCCTACCGTCGCCGCCCCAAGTGCCGGGAGGATATCCACCGCCCGGCTCTCTTCCCGGCGGAAGGGGGCGAGATTGGTCAGCACGAAGAGGATCGTCCCTTCCAGCGCGACCACGAACAGTTCAGGGAGCACGAAGCCCAGCGGGAACGGGAGTTCCAGCTTGAGGAACGACGGGAGAATGAAGGTGAAGAATAGCGCGAAGGAGATTAGATTGACGCCGAAGCAGGCTGCGGCCAACCGCACCAGCCGCAGCCGATAGCGTCGCAACACCAGCATGGTCACTCCAACCTCGAACGCCAGCGCCGCGGCGATGAAGGCCCCGGAGGCCGCCGCATCGCCCCGGCGCACGATAGGGTTCGCCGCAGCGATGGAGGGAAACGACATCAGAGCGAGCGCGGCGAGGGAAGCCGGGCCGGAAACTTTTTGCAGGTGTCGGTAGGGTCGGTGGTGAAGCAACGGGATGCTCCTTATTCACTGGAAAGACTGATACAACCACAAGGGATACTAAGGTCAGGTCTACAGATCACAGATATTAAGTGCGAATCCATATATTCTGTGATCTGTAGACCTTTTATGTCTGCCAAAGAGCCAGGAAAGCCAGCGCCGCCTGTCTCTGGCGAATTTCAGGAGAAATTCCTTTTTGTGGCAACGGTGGGTAATGTGCCACACCTGCCCCGGAATATGATGTCGGTTTGCTCTCGCCATTCTTAGAAGTCCATTTTTACCGGTAAAAACGTGGCTCTAAGGCCATAAATAGGGTCAATTTGGACCAATTAGCCATGATATTTCAGATGATTAACTTGGTCCGACCCCAGCCCCGACCCTCTTAGTCATAGAAGATCATTAGGATGGTCAAGTCTCCATTGTGCCGCTTGCACGACCTCTGTTTTGAACAAATGTCGGTGTCGTACAACCAAAGCCTCAAACGTCTTATCAAGCAGTCCACGATCGCGCAAAACTCTGAAGCCATGTTGAAGGTCGCCGCTAATCATGAGCCGTGATAGAGCCTCTATCTCACCAAGCCTGTCAATCATCGGCCGGGTTCTTGATGCATGGTGGCCGATTTCCCGCTCATAGATTTTGACCACTTTCTCAACTTCTTCGACAAATTCTGCTCCATTCATCTTCTGTTCCCTCATCCTGAGCATATTGTGGGTCTATTTGTCTTGGTCCAACGGGCCGGGAGAACAGCGGCGGTTTTTAGGCCGCTGCTTCTTCCTGGTTAGATTTCGATTTCTCTCATGATCGCGTTGTATGCCCGTCTCAACTCTGAAACTGTATATGGGTCATAGATTTCAAAGTCTGCAATGTTTTGAATTTCGCCGTTAAACAAGGAGTGCCACGAATGATCTTCCGTAACGATAACAGTAGCCTTTTGATCCTCGAATTGGTCAGCGGTTATGTCAATTATGAGACTCTCTTGTTGAAGCCACGCATGGGAACAACCTTCACGTTCTCCGAGTACATAGTCAAAATCGCCGTATTCATTCTCTTGAAGATACTTGGCAAGCAGCAGTGCCGCATCTCCACAAGCTCCAAAGGGAAAATTTTGAAGTGTGATGAGGGGGAGCGTTGCCGGGTAGCTCTTTATAATTGCGGAGCGAAAACAAGCGACCAGCTTTGCCATATTTTCTTTGTCAGTGTCGATCATGTCAGGGGGAAAATTTTCATTAACAAGTCATGCCCTCTCAATGTGCATAAGCTGGCAACCCGGTTTTCGTGAAGTTTCATTTTATGAATCTAACTCGTAGTTATGCAGTATTTTGTTCATCTAAAGGAGGCCAATATGGCCTAGGGAAATAGGAACAAAATCTTTTTAGCTGTTTTTCGTATTCATCACCACCGCTCAGCTCGAATATCCTCTCTAGACATTCATTGGTTTCGATTTGCCATTTAAGAAACTTCATATACTGTTTGCTAAAACGCAAATTAGCCCATTTCTCTTCTGATGTTTTTTCATAATATTGAATTTTGTTTACAATCTTTAGAAAGCTGCCATCAACGTTATACCAAATACTCTTAAGTTTTTTAGCATGTTCCGCTGTAAGCCAAACATCAAAGCAATAGTCAGCCTGATTTTTCAGAGCTAATTCTGTGTAAAACTGTATTTCTTTTTCTATCTCAAATACTTGTTCACAGCTTAAATCTGGAATGCTTGATAATAAAAATATTTTCTTGTCTTCGACCCAAAATAAGTCCTTGTTTCGTATTGGTTTAAGATTATCTGGTGGGCTGATTATTGTCTTGAATTTTCTCAAGGTAATTTTCTCTAACTCACCATCAATTCTGACTTGGCATTGAATACGGCTGCTTATTTCTTCAAAAACCTTTTGCTCCCTAGGCGCATAAATTTCTTTGACGGTTGAGTGGACCCCTTAGTCAAGACAATAATGCATCGAGTTTAAGGTGGTGCCCGTCTGCTAACAGCTGGCCGGCGCTGCCCCGATTTTGAGCGTGATTTTACGCTCTACAAATTTATCCACGATTCTTGCGCCGCCACCGCTGGCCGTCTGATAGACCTGAACTGGCGTGCTGTTGCCCAACGATTGATGGGGTCTTTCGGT
>JAMPXD010000189.1 GCA_023701365.1 Geobacteraceae bacterium | reverse complement strand
GGGCGCTGCACAACGAACTGTTCCGGGACGTCCCCTGGTCGAGCGGTGAGGTGCTGGCGAAGAGCCTGAAGAGGGCGGAGCAGGCCGGCGTCAGGGTCTCGCTCCTGCCGACCTGGCATGACGTGGACACGGCCGACGACCTGGAGAGGCCGGAACTGCTCGATCCGGAAAACGGCGCGCCGCGGACGCGGGAGTTTCTCGTCAACTGGCTGAAGAGACGAACCCTTGCGCCGTCCAACTAGATTTTTTCATTACAGCCAGATCCAGCCCCCTGCCCCATGAAAAAGCCGCACAGCAACATCCGCAAGCTTTACGCCTTTTCCTTCCTGCAGATGACCTTGTTCCCGATGGCGATCATCACTCTCTTCTGGAAAGATCACATCGGCCTCTCTCTGACGCAGATCCTCCTCCTGCAGAGCATCTTTTCCCTGGCCATGGTCGCGCTCGACTACCCTGCCGGATATGTCAGCGACCGCCTCGGCTACCGCGTTGCCCTCACCATCGCGTCACTGTTCGGGATCGCCGGCTGGGGGGTTTACACGATTGCCGCTTCCTTTGCCGATGTCCTGCTGGCCGAGATACTGCTGGGCATTTCCTTTTCGTTCATCAGCGGCTCGGACAGCGCCCTCCTCTATGAGACACTGCGGGCGGAAGGCAGAGAGCACCTCTATGCGCGCCATGAAGGGCGGATGAACGGCTTCGCCCAGAGCGGCGAGGCCCTGGGGGCGCTGTTCGCCGGGGTTATCTACGCCGCCGCGCCGCTCCTCCCCTTTTTTCTCCAGGTCGCCGTCTGGGTCGCCGCCCTCTGCGTCACCCGGCAACTGGTGGATACGCCGCGCGAGCGCGTCATTCCGGCCCGGTCCCACCTTGCCGAGGCTTTTCAGTGTGCCCGTTATGCGTTCCTGGACAACAGGCACCTCCGGTTCACCATCCTCCTGAACACGCTGCTGGGAATTGCCTCATTCTTCCCGGTATGGCTCATTCAGCCCTACATGCAGCAGAGTGGGGTCCCCCTCGCCTGGCTCGGTCCCGCCTGGGCGGGCGCCAACCTGACGGTGGCTCTCTGCGCACTGGCGAGCCACCGCATCCATGATCGTCTGGGCGACCGGCGCATGGTGATACTCTTCATCGTCCTCATCGCTGCGGGCTATTTAGGCCTGGGGATGATCGGGGGGGTCTGGGGGTTCCTGTTTTACTACCTGCTCACCGCCATGCGGGGGCTGCGGGGGCCGATGATGCTCACCCACACCCAGACGGAGAGCCCTTCCGCAAACCGCGCCGCGGTCCTCTCCCTCCAGTCCCTTTCTTTCCGGCTCTTCTTCGCCTGCACCGGCCCCTTGGTGGGTAAACTCGCCGACGCCGTCGGCGTCCAGAAGACGTTCCATCTCCTCTTCTACGCGTTCCTGGTGGCCCTGCCACCGCTCGCGGTCCTTTTCCTGAGGACCTGTCACGGGAGGAAAAGTGCGTGACAAGCAAGGTGTCGAGGGCAACCCATCATCATTCATTGGAGAAACGTAACTACTCGGTTGATAGACTGAAGGCTGAAGACTGTAAAGAACCAGCTTTGAAGTGAAAATTAGCATTTTTTGTATGTTGGAGTTGGGGTTGGAGGTAGGGATACTTGAGGGTGTGATCCGAGCCAAGCGGCCAGTACGTCTGTCGGTGGTGCTGAGCGGCAACGAGGTGTCCGCGGTGATGGGAAGGCTCGCCCCCGCTCAAATACCTTGGGCACTTGTGATCGTGCAGGGTAGTGGCCGTGGTCGTTTTCGCGGTTTTGGCTGCGATCATGGCCGTGGTTGTCGGCGCTGGGGTCTATTTAGTCTACGAGGCTCCTTTTATCCTGTCAGAAGCGGCTTTTGAATTTATTCTTGCAGCAAGCCTTGTGCGCGGGACAAGACGAATCGATAGTGCCGACTGGATGGGAAGCGTTTTCAAAACAACCAGTATACCTTTTATAATAACTCTTGCATTGGCGACCCTTGCCGGGTATCTCATGCATCATTATTACCCAGATGTAACCCGCATCTCTGAACTGTTCTCGCGGCTGTGACAATATACAGAGAAGGCCGAACAAAGGGCGGCACTTGGACTTCGTTACACTACGCCAGTGCGCCCCGAAACCGCTCGACCGTCGGCAAGGGATCTCGGCGGGATAGCAGCTCTCGGAGGGGTGCTCGTTGCGAATCAGTCGTCTTGCAGAAGTTCCAGCCAACACCATGAACCGTCGCGATGTTGCCCATATCCCGAAGAGCATGCTTTTCCAGTGGCATGTTACCGACCGCTGCAACCTCCGTTGCAGCCACTGCTATCAGGACACCCCTGCCACCCCCGACCCCTCCTGGGAAGAGCTGATGCCGATCCTGGAGCAGTTCAGGTCCTTCATCATCAGCTGTCGCAACTCCGATGCCGGCCAATCCTTCCGGGCCCATGTCACCGTGACCGGTGGCGAGCCCTTCCTGCGGGAGGATTTTCCGCTCCTGCTGGAACGGCTGTCTGGAGAGCGGCAGCTCTTTTCGTTCGCCATACTGACCAACGGGACTCTGCTTACCCCTGCCGCGGTCCGGCTCCTGCGCCGGTTGCGCCCGTCTTTCGTTCAGGTGAGCATCGACGGCACCAGGGAGACCCATGACCGAATCCGCGGGGAGATGAGCCATGATCGGGCCGTTGCCGGGGTGAAGCTGCTGGTCGGCGCCGGCATCCCCGCCTACCTCTCCTTCACGGCCCAGCGGAGCAATTATCGCGACTTCCCCGCTGTCGCGCGGCTGGGAAGGCGGCTTGGCGCGGCGCGTGTCTGGTCGGACCGGATGGTCCCCTGCGGCCGGGAGCATCTGGCGGAGGAGGCCCTCATGACGCCGGACGAGACCCGGGAGTTCATCGGCCTCATGGAACGGGAGCGGCAGCGCGGCTGGTTCAGGCGTTCCCCGGTAGTGCTGCATCGCTCCCTCCAGTTCACGGCAACCGGCATGTCACCCTACAGGTGCAGTGCCGGGGATACCCTCGTCACCGTCCTCCCCAACGGCGACGTCTGCCCCTGCCGGCGGATGCCGGTAGTGGCCGGAAACCTGCACCGGCAGCCCCTGGAATATCTTTACCGGAACAGCGAGCTCTTCCGCGGGCTGCGCGACCGCAGCCGGCTGAGCACGGGGTGCGAGAGCTGCTTCTATGCCCGTAGCTGCGGCGGCGGCGCCCGGTGCATCGCCCGGGCCGTCCACGGCGACCCCTATCGTGCCGATCCGGGCTGCTGGCTGGCTGCCGATGCCGTAACATCGATCCCGACATAGGAGGTCTCATGGATCAAACACCACCGTTACCGCCGGAAATCGCACAGGGATTGGGCGAGTTTCTGGAAGCCGCCCGGCACTCCTTCGGCGCTGATCTCATCTCCGCGGTGCTCTTCGGTTCAGCCGCGGAGGGGAGGCTGCGCAGCCTCTCCGACGTCAATCTCCTCCTGCTCCTGAAGCGTTTCGACAGAGACCGGACCGATCCGGTCAGGGACCCGTTTCGCACCGCCCACGCGGCTATGCGCCTTGACGTGATGTTTCTGCTGGAATCGGAGATCGAACCGGTCATGGACGCTTTCGCCGTAAAGTTCGCGGACATCCTGACGCGGCGGCGCGTCCTCTTCGGGCCGGACCCTTTTGCCGACCTCGTCATCCCAGCCGAGGCGATCCGCCGGCGGACCATCCAGGTGCTGCTCAACCTCATGCTCCGGATGAGGGAGCGTTATGCCCTCGTCAGCCTCCGCGAGGAGCAGCTGGCCCTCGTTGCAGCCGACGTGGCGGGGCCGCTGCGGGCCTGCGCCGCGTCGATCCTCTCCCTCGAAGGGCGCCCCGCGGCGTCTCGCCGGGAAGCCCTCGCCGTCATCCTGGCAGAGCCGGGGTGTCCCCAGGGAGGTGACGTGGTGAACCTCATCGACACGGTGCGGCGGGAGGGATCGCTTCCGCCCGGCACGGCAGGCCCGCTGATGTTCTCGCTGATGGGGCTGGCCGCATTCATGTACCAGCGGATATCCGGGGCGTCCGGGAAAGCAGCAGGGGGGGATCGTGGTTAACCCATTCGACCTGCGGGGACCCGGGTTTCTCGTCTTTTACATCGTTCTGGGAATAGCGGTGAACCTGTTCCTGCGCCACCTGACCCTGCAGAAGGAGAAGGATGGTCCCGCGGCATTGCGTGTCTGCAGTGATCCCTATAAACTGGCGAGCCTCCGGGCCGGTGCCAATGAAACCCTGCGGATCGTTCTTTTTTCGCTGATTGACCGGGGTCTGCTCAAGGCGTCCGGCGACCAGGTGGCAGCGGAACCGCAAGCACGGGAGATGGTGCGGCGGCCGGTGGAGCAGGCGGTGGTCGATTTTTTCACCAGACCGCGACCGGCAACGGAAATCTTCAGAAATGCCGCTGCCGTGAGTGCGGGCGAGGAGTATTGCCGGGAGTTGGCCGGCGAAGGGCTGATGGCGGACAGGATCGTATATGGCAGCAGGATGGCCCCCTCATTGGCCGCGCTGTTCCTGCTCGGCGGTGTCTCGGCAACGAAGATCGGCATCGCCTTGTCCCGGGGACGACACAATATCGCCTTTCTGATCATCCTGACCCTGGTCTTCACCATATGGGCAATCTGCACTTGGTCGCGGAAACGTACCGGCGCAGGTGACGAAGTATTGCGGCGCGCGCGCCTCAGGTTCAAAGGCCTGAAGGAGCGGGCCGAAAGCATCCGCCCCGGCGGCATGACCAACGACGCAGCATGCCTGGCCGCGGTGTTCGGGCTGGCCGCTCTTCCGTCCGGCTATTTTCCCTACGTCGCAACGCTCTTCCCGCAAGCGGTCGCCACGCCCGACGGCAGCAGTTATTCCGGCGGCTGCGGTGGTGGAGGGAGCTCAGGCGGGTGCGGAGGGGGCTGCGGTGGGGGGGGCTGCGGCGGCTGCGGCGGCTGATCAATGCCCCGTTCGCCTGACAAATTCCTTACCCAGTAAATAAAATGCCTTGACGACCTCCTTCTTGGTAATTACAATGTAATCACAATTAATCATTTCCTTCGGAGGAAAC
This sequence comes from Geobacteraceae bacterium, assembly GCA_023701365.1. Lineage (GTDB taxonomy): Bacteria > Desulfobacterota > Desulfuromonadia > Geobacterales > Geobacteraceae > JAMPXD01. Next base: position 2,487 of record JAMPXD010000189.1, on the reverse strand, counting down.
CGCGCATGAGGGCAAACATAATTCGCATAGGCAATTCGCAAGGGATAAGGATTCCAAAGGCTCTGCTTGAGCAGAGCCATCTTGGAACCGAGGTGGAACTGGAAGTGGAAGACGAAAAGATTGTTATTCGTTCGGCATCTCGCCCTCGGCAGGGGTGGGGGGAGAAATTCCGGCTCATGGCCGAGAGCGGCGACGACAGGATGATCGACGAGGATTTGAGCGTGCAAACAGAGTGGGACAAGGATGAATGGGAATGGTAATCAAACGTTTTGATGTTTATTTGGTCAACCTGGACCCGACCGTCGGCAGTGAGATTCGTAAGGCCAGGCCATGCCTCATTATCTCGCCCGATGAGATGAACCGTTACATCGCCACCGTTATCATTGCGCCAATGACGACCAAAGGCAGAGATTATCCTACACGAGTGCAGTGCACATTCAAGGGCAAGGTTGGACAGGTAGTCCTTGACCAGATCAGGACGATTGACAAGTCGCGGTTTGTTCAAAAACTCGGCAGAATCGACAAACAGACGCAAGAAGAAGTCTTGACAATACTTGCTGAAATGTTTGCACCGTAGAAGGGCAAACAATCGGCTGTTGCTGAGTTAGCTTCGCTCCCAGCACGGCCTTGTGTCTCGTACCTACTTCAGCACCTCCACCTCGTAACCCCTGCCGTCCAGATGCCCGATCACCTCCCGGATATGCTCGTAACCGCGGGTCTCCAGCTCCAGGAGCACCTCGGTCCGCCCCAGGGGAAGGGCTATGGAGCGGCGGTCGTGGGAGATTAGGTAGATGTTGGCACGGGTTTCGGCGACGGCCGCCGTCAGCAGCGCCAGCGAACCGGGGACGTCCTCCAGCTCCACCTTCAGCTTCAGGTAGCGTCCCGCCGCCAGGAGCCCCCGCTCCACCACCACCGCGATGGTCTTGACGTCGATGTTGCCACCCGACAGGAGACAGACCGTCTTGCCGGCGAGGGCGGCGACCTTCCTGTTGAGGAGGGCCGCCAGGGTGACCGCACCGGCCCCCTCGACCAGCAGCTTGGTCCGCTCCAGGAGCGCCACGATCGCCTGGGCGATCTCCTCCTCCTCCACCAGCACCACCTCGTCCACCAGCTCCCGGACGATCGGAAAGGTGTTCTGCCCCACCCTTTTCACGGCAATGCCGTCCGCCAGCGATACTGCCAGCGGCGGCTCGACGATCTCCCCCTTTTTCAGGGAAAAGTGCATGGATGGGGCGGCGGCCGATTCCACCCCGATGATCCTTACCCGCGGCCGGCTTTCCCTGATGGCGGTGGCGATGCCGGAAATCAGCCCGCCGCCGCCGATCGGGACGAGGATGGTGGAGAGGTCGGGGAGCTCATGGAGGACCTCCAGGCCGATGGTCCCCTGCCCCGCCATGACCAGCGGGTCGTCGAAGGGGTGAACGAACAGGGCGCCGCTCTCCTCCCGCGCCTTGAGGGCCGCGGCGTAGGCCTCGTCGAAGTTCCTGCCGGTAAGCACCACCTCGGCGCCGTAGTCCCGGGTGGCAAAGACCTTCTGGGGGGGGGTGCTCTCCGGCATGTAGACGGTGGCCTTGACCCCCAGCAGGTCGGCGGAGAAGGCCACCCCCTGGGCGTGGTTGCCGGCGGAAGCGGTGATCACCCCACGGGCCAGGGCATGCCGGGGCTGGGCGGTCATGAAGTTGAGCGCGCCGCGGATCTTGAAGGAGCCGGTCCGCTGCAGGTTTTCGCACTTGAGGTACAGCGGGATGCCGAGCTTCTCGCTGAAATGGTGGGAAAGGATCAGCTCGGTGCGGCGCACCCTCTTCTTGAGCCGGTCGGCTGCCTCCTGGATGAGGCTGTAGGAAAGCATGGATTCTCCGAACGCGAATCTGCCATAGTAGAGACGTTGCATGCAACGTCTCTACGTCATATGTTCAATGTTCAATGGTCATGTTCATGGTCGTGGTCATAGTCGTGGTCGTGGTCATGATCGTGGTCATGATCATGCTCGTGATCATGCTCGTGATCATGCGCATGGTCATGGCCATGCCCATGGGGGTGGTGATGGCCGTGGGGGGGATGGGGGTGTCCCTTGCGCGGCCGGTGGCGGAGCTCCTTGAGCACCGGCATCTCGACGCACATGGTGCACTCCACCTGCAGGGTGGTGTGACTGATGTGGTATCTCTCCAGGAGGAGATCCTCGATCCGGCGCAGCACCCCCGCCTGCCTGGTTTTGTGCTCCGGCTCCACGTCGATGTGGGCCGACAGGGCGAGGATGTGGGAGCAGATGGTCCAGAGGTTGAGGTGATGGACATCGTTCACCCCCTCCACCGACCGGATCGCCCCGACCACCTCGGCAGTGCTCATGCCGCGCGGCACCCCCTCCAGCAGGATGTGGGCCGATTCCCGGATCACCCGCCAGGCCCCCCAGAAGATGACGAAGCCGATGGCGATGGAGATGACCGCGTCGAGCACGTACCAGCCGGTGAAATACATCACCAGACCGCC
>JAMPXD010000188.1 GCA_023701365.1 Geobacteraceae bacterium | reverse complement strand
CGGCGTCTTGCCCGGGGGGTGAAGGGCTTGATGGCCATCTGCCGGACAAAGCTGGTGGCAACCGTGGCGGCACCGACGAGGCCGGGGTGATTGCGCAAGGTCCTCGACATGAACGGGATTGATAGAGCTTCTGGCATGGGCCCTCCCTGGTCTTTTTCTTGTCATCATTGCATGGGAGGGTTACAGCTTTGTGGCGGGAAGGAAAAAGTTTCATGAATAAGTCGGGCCGACTACCCTGTCTGTTTCTTCCTGTTTTGCCGTCAGCATGATGACAGGGATTGCAGCGGAGACGAGGAGGATGAGATCAGTAGCAATGTCTTTTGAAATTCTTGTTGCAGAAATTGTATAGGGACCGTTGGAACGGAGAGTGTCCGGGCGCTTCCGGAGAACGAGGGCACTGCCATTGCTCCGCATGAACGCTCCCAATCCGGAAAATGTTGAAAAAAGTTCCGCTTCATGTTACTTATAATTTTTCGGACCTGGAGTTATTGTATGCCGTGACGGTCTGCATTCCGTTACCTGCCGATTGGTCGGCAAATTTTTCAGAAGCCTTTCACCTGGCTTTCACCGGATGGACAAATTTCAACGAATTTGAGCGAACTTTGACGGACTCTGTTCGGCGGGATAGATGCTTGAAATAACGGGTTTATTGGGGTTATGAATGCCTTATGGAAAGCATTCAGCCATCTTTCGAATCCCACTCTCTCCGCCATAAAAAACCTTTACAAAGCAGCACCGATATACTATATTTCCTCCTTTGCGGAGAGATGTCCGAGAGGTTGAAGGAGCACGCCTGGAAAGCGTGTGTACGTTAATAGCGTACCGAGGGTTCGAATCCCTCTCTCTCCGCCATATTTAATTTTCGCCGGGATGTGATCCTGGCAACTTGCCGAGACTGTGCCGTTGGCAAATTTGCGGAGTCAACTGATAGCTGGGTCCCGCGCAATGGAAGGTTATGAACCCCGTCAGGTCCGGAAGGAAGCAGCGGCAGTAACCGGCTCCGTGTGCCGCGGGGGAGCCCAGCTATCAGTTGATTCCGCAAAAGCCTCCCCCTCCCGCATCCCCTCCTTTACCGCAAACCCGTTGGCTGAACTATCGCGTTGAGGTTATATCCCCTTGTCATACCTCGTGTTAGCTCGTAAATGGCGCCCCCAGACCTTCCGGGAACTGATCGGCCAGGATCATGTCAGTCAGACCCTGAAAAACGCCATTGATTCCGGACGGGTCGCTCATGCCTTTCTCTTCACCGGCGGGAGAGGGATGGGGAAGACCAGTGCGGCCAGGCTTCTGGCAAAGGCCCTGAACTGCGAGCAGGGGCCGGCTCCGGAGCCGTGCAATACGTGCAGCGCCTGCGCGGAGATTACCGCCGGCAACTCGGTGGACGTCTTCGAGATCGACGGCGCATCCAACACCAGCGTTGACGACATCCGGGAGCTGCGGGAGACTGTCAAATACCTCCCCTCCCGCTTGCGCTTCAAGATCTTCATCATCGACGAAGTGCACATGCTCTCCACCAGCGCCTTCAACGCCCTGTTGAAGACACTGGAAGAGCCCCCTCCCCACGTGAAATTCATCTTCGCCACCACCGAGGCGCACAAGGTCCCGATCACCATCCTTTCCCGCTGCCAGCGCTTCGACTTCAAGAGAATCCCCCTGCCGCTGATCGTGGCACGGCTGCGCCACATCCTCGAACAAGAGCAGGTCGCCGTTTCAGATGCGGCCCTGACCATGATCGCCCGCAAGGGGGACGGCAGCATGCGGGACTCCCTCTCCACCCTGGATCAGGTCCTCGCCTTCTGCGGGGAACGGGTGAGCGATGAAGAGGTGGTCACGCTGCTGGGGGTCGTTGACCGCCGTCTCCTGCTGGCCGCAGCGCGGGCCGTTTTTGCCGGCGATTGCCCGGCGGCCCTCGACATCGTCAAGCGGGTCGACGCCTTCGGCTGCAACATGCGCCACTTCTGCCAGGAGCTGATCGACCAGTTCAGGAGCATGGCCATCATCAAGGCGGCGGGAGGGGCCGCCGACCTGGCGGACCTTCCCGAGGCGGAACGGGCGGAACTGGAAGGGATGGCGGCCGCCGTCACCCTTGCCGACCTCCAACGCCACCTGACGATCCTCCTCAAGGCGGAAAGCGACATGGCCCATTCCACCTTCGCCCGCCTCATCCTGGAGATGGCGCTGCTGAAAATGGCCACCCTGGCTCCGGTCGTTCCGGTCAGCGAGATCCTGGAGCGGCTCAAGGCCCTTGCCGGGCGGAACGGCGGCGCTTCGGTGGCATCGCCGCAGCCGGCTTGGGACCCATCCCCCCGCCAGGGAGCCGCTGCGAGCCGCGCCGCCGTGCCCGGCGCACCGCCAAAGGTGCCGGCTGCCGGGGTGTCGCAGCCGGCAGCTCCGGCCCGGAAGGACCCGCCGCCGAGCGAGGCTCCCGCGGAGCCCGTGACTTCCGGGGGGGACGATCCCTGGAGCGGCTTTGTCTCGTTCGTGCGGGGGAAAAAGCCGATGCTCGCCTCTCTGCTGGAGCACGGTCATCCCTTCAAGGTCTCGCCGGTTCTGCTGGAGCTCGGTTTTCCCGCCGATTCATTCCAGCTCAAGAGCCTGAAAGAGCCTGGCGCCGGATCGGAGCTGCAGGCCCTGGCCAGGGGTTTTTTCCGGGCGGAAACCGGCATCAGGCTGGTCTCCCTGACCGGAGAGAAGGGGGCGCCCCCCTCGCTCCTGGAAAAAAAAAGCCTTGAGGAGGCCGGCAGGGTGCAACGGATGAAGGAGCTTGCGGGGAGCCACCCGATGGTAGGTGCGGCCCTGGATATTTTCGGCGGCGAGCTCGGCGAGGTCCGGGAGCCCGGGAAAAAGGAATGACATAACCGCGTTGATGCGGCTGAACAAAATAACCAAAAGGAAACAGGAGGAACGGAATGTCGAAAGGTTTGGCGCAGATCATGAAGCAGGCCCAGATGATGCAGCAGAAGATGGCGAAACTGCAGGAAGAGTCCGCCCAGCAGACCGCAGAGGCGACTGCCGGCGGCGGCGCGGTAACGGCGGTGGTGAACGGGAAGAACCAGATCCTCTCTCTCACCATAAAAAAAGAGGCGGTCGATCCTGATGACGTGGAAATGCTCCAGGACCTGATCATGGCCGCGGTCAACGAGGCCCTTGCCAAGGTCCATGCCGAGATGGCCGAGCAGATGGGCAAGATAACCGGCGGCCTCAACATTCCCGGACTCTTCTAGCCCGACCGGCATGTCGTTTCATTTCCCCGTTGACGGGGTGCCGGACCCTGCCCCGTTTTAAGCAGAATATACTAACTTTACTCGGAATATAATAACCAAAAAATGTTTTATCTTTCCCCAAAAATATGCTACATACTTCAAGATCGTTGACAAAGCTGCTCGGGGAGCTGAAGAAACTGCCGGGGGTCGGGGAAAAGACCGCACTGAGGCTCGCCTTTCATCTCTTGAAATCTCCCGCCAATGTAAGCGCGCTGGCTGAAAGCCTGACGGAAGTGAATGCCAGGGTGCGTTTCTGCTCCACCTGCTTCGGCATTACCGAGGACGACCCCTGTCCCATCTGTGCCGGCGAGCGGGACGGGTCGATCATCTGCGTAGTGGAGGAGCCCCAGGACATGCTGGCAATCGAGAGGAGCCAGGCATTCAGGGGGCACTATCACGTGCTGCAGGGGGCACTCTCTCCCCTGAGCGGGGTGACCCCGGCGCAGCTGAAGATCGGCGAGCTGGTCCGGCGCCTGGAGCAGGGGGGGGTCAGGGAGGTGGTGCTCGCCACCAATTTCTCGGTGGAGGGGGAAGCCACCGCGCTCTACCTGACCCGCCTGCTGAAACCGTTCGGTTTGAGGGTCACCCGGCTTGCCCACGGCATCCCCACCGGTCACGACCTGGAGTACGTTGACGCAGCAACGATGCAGCGGGCGGTGGAAGGCCGTTCCGAACTGTGATGGGATTCAGGACCTTGCCACGTCTTTTCGGAAGAAACAAAAAAGAGCCAACAGGAGGAGTTTATGAGTCGCAGAATGGTAACCATTGACGGTAATACCGCCGCCGCCCATGTGGCCCATGCCACCAACGAGGTGATCGCCATCTACCCGATCACGCCGTCTTCCGTCATGGGGGAGATCTCCGACGAGAAGAGCGCCAACGGTGAGAAGAACATCTGGGGGACCGTCCCCCTCGTCGTCGAGATGCAGTCCGAGGGTGGTGCCTCCGGTGCCGTCCACGGCGCTCTCCAGGCAGGCGCCCTGACCACTACCTTCACCGCCAGCCAGGGGCTCCTCCTGATGATCCCGAACATGTTCAAGATCGCCGGCGAGCTCACCTCCACGGTGTTCCATGTTTCCGCCCGCGCCATTGCGGCCCAGGCGCTCTCCATCTTCGGCGACCACTCCGACGTGATGGCCTGCCGCTCCACCGGCTGGGCCATGCTCTGTTCCAACAACGTCCAGGAGGTGATGGACTTCGCCCTGATCGCCCAGGCGGCCACGCTCCGTTCCCGGCTGCCGTTCCTCCATTTTTTCGACGGCTTCCGTACCTCCCACGAGGTGCAGAAGGTGGAAGAGCTCACCTATGACGACATGCGGGCCATGGTCAGCGACGAAATGGTGAACGCCCACCGCGGCCGCGCCCTCACCCCGGACCGGCCGGTAATGCGCGGCACCGCCCAGAACCCGGACGTTTACTTCCAGGGGCGGGAGACGGTCAATAAATATTATGAGCCATGCCTCGGCATCGTCCAGGAAGAGATGGACAAGTTCGCCAAGGTGGCCGGCCGCCAGTACAGCCTGGTGGAATATGTCGGCGCCCCGGATGCGGAGCGGGTCATCGTCGTCATGGGGTCGGGCGCCGATACCGTCCATGAGACGGTGGAGAACCTTACCGCCAAGGGGGAAAAGATCGGCCTGGTCAAGATCCGCCTGTACCGGCCGTTTCCGGTTGACGCCTTCGCGGCGGCCATTCCCGCCACGGTGAAGAAGATCGCGGTTCTTGACCGGACCAAGGAGCCCGGTTCCCTCGGCGAGCCGCTCTATCTGGATGTCCGCACCGCCATCGGCGAGGCGCTGGCCGACGGCAAGACCAAGTTCAGCTCCTATCCTGCCATCGTCGGCGGCCGCTACGGCCTCGGCTCCAAGGAGTTTACCCCGGCCATGGCCAAGGCGGTGTTCGACAACCTGAAGGACGACCGGCCGAAAAACCACTTCGTGGTCGGGATCAACGAGGATGTCTGCAACAGCAGCCTCCATTTCGATCCGTCATTTGCAAACGCCTCGGCAGGGACCTATTCCGCCATGTTCTACGGGCTCGGTTCCGACGGCACGGTGGGGGCGAACAAGAACTCGATCAAGATCATCGGCGAGAGGACCGACAACAACGCCCAGGCCTACTTCGTCTACGACTCCAAGAAGGCGGGGAGCGTCACCACGTCCCATCTGCGCTTCGGCAAGGGAATTATCCGTTCTCCCTACCTGATCGACCGGGCCGACTTTATCGCCTGCCATAACTTCTCCTTCCTGGAGAAGTACGACATGCTTGCCAAGGCGAAAGCGGGGGCGACCTTCCTGCTCTGCTCACCCTTTGACAAGGAAGAGGTCTGGGACAGCATGCCGGTCGAGGTGCAGCAGCAGATCATCGACAAGAAGCTGAAGTTCTACGTCATCAACGCCATCAAGCTGGGCGAAGAACTTGGGCTCGGCGCACGGATCAACGTGATCATGCAGACCGCTTTCTTCAAGATCTCCGGCATCATTCCCCTGGAAACAGCCATCGACTCCATCAAGGATGCCATCAAGAAGAGCTACGGCAAGGCGGGAGAAAAGGTCGTGGAGATGAACTACAAGGCGGTCGATGCCGCCCTGGAGAACTTCTTCGAAGTCGCCGTTCCCGCCCTGGCCACCAGCAAGCTCAAGCGGCCGCCGGTGGTCGGAGCGCATGCGCCGGCGTTCGTGCAGGATGTGACCGCTACCATCATCGCCGGCTACGGCGACGATATGCCGGTCTCCAAGATGCCGGCCGACGGGACCTTCCCGACCGCCACCTCCCAGTACGAGAAGCGCAACATCGCCGTTGAAATCCCGGTATGGGACGAGGAGATCTGCATCCAGTGCGGCATCTGCTCTTTCGTCTGCCCCCATTCCACCATCCGGATGAAGGCGTACGATCCCAAACAGCTCGCCGAAGCGCCCAAGACCTTCAAGGCGGTCGATGCCCGGGGGAACGAGTTCAAGGGGCATAAATTCACCCTCCAGGTGGCCCCGGAAGACTGTACCGGCTGCGGCGCCTGTGTCTACAACTGTCCGGCCAAGAGCAAGGAAGACCCGAACCACAAGGCGATCAACATGGAGTTCCAGCCGCCGTTGCGCGAGAGCGAGGCGGCCAACTGGAAGTTCTTCCTCGCCATACCCGATACCGATCCGAAGCTGATCAAGCGTGACACCCTCAAGGGGAGCCAGTTGATCCCCTCGATGTTCGAGTTTTCCGGCGCCTGCGCCGGCTGCGGCGAGACCCCCTACCTCCAGCTCCTCTCCCAGCTGTTCGGCGACCGGGCACTGATCGCCAACGCCACCGGCTGTACCTCCATCTACGGCGGCAACCTGCCGACCACCCCGTGGGCGAAGCGCAAAGACGGCCGCGGTCCCGCCTGGTCCAATTCGCTCTTTGAGGACAACGCCGAGTTTGGTTTCGGCATGCGCCTTACGGTGGACAAGTTTACCGAAGCCGCCACCGAACTCCTGACCGGGCTGATGGAGTGCGGCTGCAAGGCCTGCGGGGAGATGACGGGGCTGATGGCCGAGATCAGGGACGCTGACCAGTCCACCCAGGAGGGGATCGAACTCCAGCGCGGCCGGGTCCAGAAATTGAAGGAAGGTCTCGCTGCCTGTCCCGAGCCTGCTGCCGCGCGGCTCATCTCGCTGGCCGATTACCTCGTGAAGAAGTCGGTCTGGTGTGTTGGCGGCGACGGCTGGGCCTACGATATCGGTTACGGCGGCCTCGACCACGTGATCGCTTCCGGGAAGAACGTGAATCTGCTGGTCCTCGACACCGAGGTATACTCCAACACCGGCGGCCAGGCCTCCAAGTCGACACCGCTCGGCGCCGTCGCCCAGTTCGCCGCGGGGGGCAAGTCAATGCCGAAGAAGGACCTGGGGATGATCGCCATGGCGTACGGCAACGTCTACGTGGCGAAGGTCTCCCTCGCCAACCCGGCCCAGACGATCAAGGCATTCATCGAGGCGGAGGCGTACGATGGCCCCTCCCTGATCATTGCCTATGCCCACTGCATCGCCCACGGCATTGACATGGCACGGGCCGTCGACGAGAATAAAAGGGCGGTCGCCTCCGGTCACTGGCCGGTGTTCCGCTACAATCCCGCCCTGGCCGAGCAGGGGAAAAACCCGCTGATTCTCGACAGCAAGACGCCGACCATCTCCTTCGAGGAGTATGCCTACGGGGAAAACCGCTACCGGGTCTTGAAGAAGAACAACCCGGAGGCCGCGGCCAGACTGATGCAGCAGGCCAACACCTTAACCGCGCGGCGCTTCGCCCTGTACGAAAACCTGGCGGCCATGTCCTACGAAGAAAAGTAGAGCTGGCGCTTTCCGGTTGAAAAATGAAAAAACTCCGGCAGAATTCTGCCGGAGTTTTTTCATTG
>JAMPXD010000012.1 GCA_023701365.1 Geobacteraceae bacterium | reverse complement strand
TCCTCTTGTAGTATATATGCGGCTTAGCGGCTGTCAAATCGAATCAGCACGCTCCTCGCGGGGCTGCCCCCCTCCTCCTGCCACGTTTTCATCTGTCTCGCGTGGATCGCCCGATATCATTCGGCGCCTTCAGCAGCACCCTTTTCCCCGGCGCCGTCAGGGGCGCGGGGGGCGGTTTTCCCTTCCGCCGCGACCAGGGAGAGGAAGGGGAGGTCCATGTACTTCACCTTCAGAGAGGGGGAGGCTATATAAACGTAGTAGGCCCCTCCCCGCGGGAAGGAGAGGAGGGCCTCGTAAACCCCTTGCGCAACCTCCCGTGCCGGCGCCTCGGTCCGCATCACCCCCGGCGTCGCATAGTAGAGGACGGTCACGTCCTTCAGGCCGGTCCTCGGTGCGCCGGTTTCCGGGTCGAGCAGCCGGAAGCGGAGCGGCAGTCTATCCCCGACCGTCACCCGCCGCTCCTTGACCAGGTAGTCGATCCGCGGGAGCGCCTGTTTCTTCTTCAGGGAGGGATTGGCCGTGACGGCGACGGAGAAGCAGTGGACGATGCTCGGCGCGTCCAGGATGAAGGCAACGTCGTAGTTTCCCGCGGCCGGGGCCTTGATGATGGTCGAATAGACCCCGGGCTCCTTCTCCCGCAGGCTCCGGTCGACGACTTCGACGGCCACGGCGGCTCGGCCGTAAGTCTGAAAATTCTGCATCGGGAAATTCATCCCCTCCATGTAGTAATAGATCGATTTGTCTGCCGGGCTCACCACGAAAACGGCCGCCTCCCCCACCGCGGGGACAATGGTGGAGGCGATGCCGAGCTCCCCGGCGTCCCTTGGGGGAGCGGCCCCGGCCGCAAAACTCCCGACCGGCGGGACGGCGCCCTTGTTCAGCTCCGTCAGGTTGATCACATTGACCCGCTCGCTCGCCAGGCAGCGGACAAAGGCAAAGGCCCGGGTAAGGGTGATCTGGAAGGGCTGCGCTTCCACCGGGAGGTCATGGAGTATCCGGTTGGCCGAGGTGTCTATGGCGTGGACCAGGTTTGCCCCCGCATTGGTCACCAGCAGCCAGCGCCCCTCCGGTGTGACGGCCATCGCCCCGAGCCCCGGCTTCGCCTTGATGCGCGCCACCACTTCATGGCTCTTTCCCTCCACCACTGTGATGACCCCTTCCTTCCCGTCGGCGATAAAGAGGGTCCGGCTCAGCGGTGAAAAAGCGAGCGCGATGGGAAGCGGGCCGCTCTTCAGCTCCCTGACCTTTTTCATCTGCTGGACGTCGATCACCGACACGGTGCCGTCATCCCGGTTGCTCACGTAGGCATAGCGGTTGTCAGAGGAAAAGGCGATCTCGTGATGCCCCATCCCGGTCGGGATCAGGGCGACGACGCGCAACCCGCTGGTATCGATGACCGTAACGCCGCTCGCGCCGGGGTCCTTGGCGTCATTGCCGATCCAAAGGTACTTTCCGTCTGGCTGCAGCGCGACGCGGAGCGGATTCGCCCCCGCCTCCAGGTTGGCCGTCACCTTGAACGTGTCGGTATCGATCACCGCCAGCTGACCCGCCAGCGGCATGGTCACGTACACCCTCTTGTAATCGCCGCTCTTCGCCCAGTCTCCCCCCGGCTTCCTGAGGGGAATCGAGGTGAGCAGGCTCGTTTTGCCGGTTATCCCCACCAGCGGATCGATGACCGAGATGTTGGGGTCCCTGTTCAGCACGAGCAGGTAGTAGCTGTTGAGATCGAGCAGCGGCCCCATCCCGACGATCCCCTTCAGGTAGATGTTGATCCTCTCCTTGCAGGTCCCCGGTTCCTTTCCACCCCTCGCCGCCGCAGTGCTGTCCAGCCAGGCCCCGGGGTTGAGGGAGGGAACCGGGTTGCCGGAAGCCTCATCGGTGATCCGGAAGGAGACTTTCGCATACTCCCCCTCCATCAGTTCACCGGCAGCGAGGGGGGTGACAGCAAACTCGACCCTTACCCCCTTCTGAACGAACGCCTCCCCTACCCCTTCACCGCGGGATGTCCCCGGCAGGGAGAGGGAGATCAGGCAGAGAGGGAAAAGGACCGGAACGATAGTGCGGAACAGCGCTCTTTTCATCATGCCACCTCCCTCTTTCAGCCTTAAGCCTCTATTTTACCGCCGAACAGCCGGGTTGTCCATTATCCGGCCGGACCCGGCGCACCCGGCAAAAAAGAGGGTGCAGCCCCTTGCGAGGCTGCACCCACCAAACGGTCATCCGTGCGGGGTAAGGTTAATGAACCCGCATGATGCCCCAGAGTCCGCCCAGGTTGCCGAAGCCGGCCTGGTCACGGAACAGGTAGTCCCCGGTCACGCTATTCGCGCCGCCCGCCTTGGGAAGTACTATGTCGAAGTGGCTGGCGGGGAGAACGCTCTCCTGGCCACCCAGGTACATGGCGAGCGGGTTGCTCCCGAGCGCCCTCGAAGCGACCTCGGTGGAGCTGCACTTGCCGGCGAGGCCGAGATCCGCCGACCCCGGGCAGACGTAAGGATCACGCTGCCAGAGGTGGCCGTGCAGGTTGAAGACCGAGCTGCGGGCAACACCCGTCGGCATCAGGACGTACATCCGGGCCGGGTTGCCGGCCGTGGCGGTGAACACCGGGGTCGCCGGGTCTCCGTTCACCCCGGCCAGGTTGTTGCTGTAAGCCTCATGGGCGTTCGGCACATCGGCCAGGTTCGGGCCGCCGCCGTGCCCACCGCCGAACGGGACGTTGGGCGCCAGGCCGAACCGGAACCAGAGCGGTTCGGAGCCGTAGTTGATGGCCATCTGGCCGGCGTCTTCGCTGTCCTCGGCAATCGCCCCCTCCGCCGCGATGTTTTCGACCGCAGTGCCGTCAACATAGCGGTGGTTCAGCCCTTTCTGGAGCACCGCCGCGAAGTCGCGGATGGTGCCGTTGACGGTGGCGGAGGCACGGCTCAGCCGTTTTGCATTGGGATCGCTGGTCTGATGGTCCGTGACCAGATCCGCCTCCACCCAGGTCGCACCTTGCGGTTCCACGACCAGGGCGCCGACCAGCCCCTTCTGCCCCTGCTTGATCTTGTCCGCGGGCCCCAGGTTGGCGCCGCCGAACCCGACCGGCGTGGCGACGAGCCTGTTGGCCGGATCGAGGCGCAGGTCGCCGGCGTACCACTGGAAGTTCTTGGACCCGCCTGGCGGGACCAGGGCGAGGCCCGGCGGGTTGGCGCCGATCAGGGTGCCGTCGTCCCTGGTGATGTCGTACGAGACGAGGGCCGGGTGCAGGCCGACGTGGCTCGACGGCCGGATCAGGTTGTTGTTGAAGGTGGTCACCCCCTGCGGGTCGTTGCGGTCCCGGTTAACGATCGGCATCAGGGAGTTGTAGCCGGCGAGGTCCGGGGCCACTGCGGGGAGTTTGTTGCGCAGCGTGACGTTGATGCATTCGCCAGCCGCGGCCCGCAGGACGATCGGCTCGACCGGCACGCCCGGTTTCAGCTTCCCTAGAGCATCCAGGTCTGCGGTGCGCACGTAGAGGATCGCCGTCGGGTCGTGCAGCGGACCCTGCTTGCCGTTGCTCAAGGAGGTATTGCGCGGGTTGTAGACCAGGGTCCCGCCGTCGGCATTCAGCGGTCCACCTACATGCTGGGTGGCCGAGGCGTCGCCGGGGATGATGGTGACCCCCAGCGCGTCACCCAGCACATCGTTGGCCAGCACCGCCGTGATGTCGTAGTTCCGCAGCTTGGCGGTTCTCGGACAGACCCCGTCAAACTGGTTCTGGTTGGCGATAGTGAGCGGCACCCGGGTGTTGGGAAGCCTGAACAGGTCGTTCCGGGGTGCGCCGTAGGTCCGGGCAAGACCCCACATCCCTGACCACCAGCCATCCTGGCTGGTATCCACGGAGTAGGCGTAGTCGGCGTTGTTGGCCCCCCTGATGAGGGGGAGGACCGGCGCGGCGAAGGTGAACTGCTCGGAAATGCCGGCCTGCTGGGCGTTGCGCCAGCCGGAGTTGGGGGCGAAGCCGAAGCTGGAACCGCTCTGGAGCCACTTCACCCCGTGGACGGTGGCGTTGTGGGTCTCCTCGTCGCCGCCAGCCTGGATTTTCATCCTGATCCGGTCCCCGAAATAGGCGCGCATCATCGGGGTGAACGGGTCGCCGTTGCCGATGTCCGCCGTGAGGGCCGGATACGGTGTGTCGCCGAGCCGGGTGTTGAATGGCGCGAGCGCGCGGTCGGCACGGCTCTGGAGGGCAAAGGCGAGATCGCCGGCCAGGCCGTCAGTCTGGGACCCCAGCTTGAAGTCAGGACCCAGCTTGTTGGGGTCGAAGACCCGCAGGCCGATCGGCTCGTTGCGGTAGTTGACCACGTGCATCCCCGGGTCGTCGGCGGAGATCGCCTCGGGACAGGGCCTGGGCACGCCGCCCGGGCAGGCCGCGGCGAGGACCACCATGTCCGGGAATACCGGGTTGACCTGCTGCTTGACGGATGGATTGATCGCGGAGCGGAAGGTGTTGGCGGAAGGTTCCACCCCGTTCGGCCTGCCGTCCGGGCCGGCCCCCACGTACACCCCTTTCTCGTAGGCGTGCTGGAAGTCGCTGAACATCAGCCAGAACTCGCGGTAGCTGTCGTTCTGGCCGTCTCCGTCATTGTCGCCGGTCAGGATGGCCGCCTGCCAGCTGGTGGGGCCGCCGTCTGCACGGGTGTAGAGAGGAACGCCGGTCTCGTTATGCACCCACTGGGAGCCGGCCGGCTCGGTCATGACGGTTGCATAGAGGCCGACCTGCTGGTGGGTGGAGGGGCCGTAGTGGTCGTGGCTGAAGATGACGCCGAGGCCGCGGTCTACCCCGGCGACGTTGACGACCGGGTCAAAGAACCAGCGCTGAAGGGTGGTCCGGGCGCCGAGCCATTCGTTGCCGAAGCCCGCTCCGAAGAACGGATGGGGGAGCGGTTCCAGGGTTGTCCTGCCGTCGAGCGTCGGGACGGGCGTAGCGGCCGTCTCGTTGAAGCGGTTGATGGCCTCGATCCGCTCGCGCACCGCGCCCGGGGAGAGTGTGCCGTCCTCGTAGTTCCAGCCGTTGCCAGAGCCGTCGGTCGTGGTCAGGTCCCACTTGGGAAGGTGGATATGCTGGCCGATGATGTCGGTGGGGGTCCGGACCTGGTAGTCATCCAGCTCGAAGCTCTTCGGCACCAGGTTGGTATGCTGGAACATGGTGCAGTCGAAGGTGTTGTTACGGATAACGAACGGTTCCGGCGGCCGCTGCTTGTTGATGGTCGGCAGCACGTCTTCCCAGAGGGAGATGATCCGCTCCTGCGGGTAATGGTAGCCCGCCTTGTTGAAGACCGCGTCGATCTGGATGACCGCCGCCTTGTAGATACGCGGGCTAGTGGCATTGAACGGGGAACTGCCGGTGGTGCCGAGCCCGCCGGCGCCATCGAAGAACTGGCCGGTCACCCCTGCATTGAGCCTCACCCCCCTGTCGTCCACGCACGGCTCATGGTAAGGCGCGCCGGGAGTGCCGGGGGCGCCGCTGCCGTTGGTGCGGAAACCGCTGGTGCCGGTTGCGGCGGTGCCGTTCGGCCTGAAGGTGTCGTGGAACTTGATGCCGGCGTGATAGAACATGACCGCCTTCTCCACGTCAGTCCCGGCCTCCGGGAAGAAGACCGGCCTCGCCTTGAGGATCTCCTTGGAAAAATCGAACCTGCTTTCCACGGAGAAGAATGTCGCGTTTGCCGGAGTCGGGGTGTGCGGATCGGAAGAGGCTATCCGCCCCCCCACGGCTGCGAAGCCGTCAAGAGAGTGCCTCGGGAGCCCGCCGTCCCACCCGCCGGCCGCTTCGAACATATCGAGCGGCGGAGTCGGGGGACGCTGCCCCACGGTGTGCTCGATGCCGGCGATCCAGAAGGGGAAGCCGGGGTTCTTGAGCCCGGTGGGGTTGAACGTGGGGTCCTTCAGTGCGTTGTCGGTATCGGTCCGGTCCACCCTGGCAAGGCTCCCCACCGGAACGGGCAAACCCGGGGCGGCGGGGTGGAACGCGGACGCCGTGGTGCTGTTCGGATTGGCCACCACCTCGACCCGGCCGGGCATGGGTGCCATCGGCTTGCCGGGGAGGGGCACCAGGGCCGGGATCGGCGTGCCGGCGACGATCTCGCCGTCCGGGAGAGCACGGGCATGCAGCGCCGGGATGCCGAACTGCAGGGCGAACAGCTCATTGTGGAAGCCGCTGCCGCTTACGGCCAGCCGGGTTCCCGCCTCGAACACGTCGTGGTTACGCCACAGCTCCCACATCCCCTGGGCGAAGTGGGGATAGAAGTGACAGTGGAAGATGGCGTCCCCGGCGGTCTTGTTCCGGTTGCCGCTGCCGCCGAAGTTGATCTCGTAGGTGTAGCCCGAGCCCGGCCCGATGGCCTGGGCATCCAGGTAGTTGGAGTTGTCGTCGTTGGCGTTGAACAGCCACTGGTGGTTATGGAGGTGGAAGATGTGGTGCTCCTTGCCCGAGTGGACATTGCGGAACTTCACGAAGTCGTTGGTGTAGCTGTGATGGACGTTGGACGGATCATCCGGGTAGAAGGCCATGGTCGCCTTCGGCCCGGTCGTGCCCGCCGGAGGCGCCGCGCCCGGGGCCAGGGCCTCCAGCCCGACGTTGGCGGGGACGTCCACGATCATGGCCGGGTCCCCCACCGTATGGGAGGTAAGGAAGAACTCCTCGTAGGCGCAGTCGAGACAGTCATGCATCGGCCCGACGCCGAGGCGGTTGGCGATGATCTCGGAGCCGACGCCGCCGGAGCCGTAGTTGATCATGAAGCCGTCCCTTACCCCGTGCAGGGTGTGCTCGAAGACCGGGTCTTCAAAGAAGCCGTTGAACGCGTTGGCGACGGCCATCTCGTCATGGAACACCGTCGTGAACTCACG
The DNA here is from genome assembly GCA_023701365.1 of Geobacteraceae bacterium. Taxonomy (GTDB): domain Bacteria; phylum Desulfobacterota; class Desulfuromonadia; order Geobacterales; family Geobacteraceae; genus JAMPXD01. The sequence goes on along the minus strand of JAMPXD010000012.1, from coordinate 29,411 downwards.
GAACGGTTCGAGCCGGTTCGGCACCGTCGGGTTGCGCTTCCCGACGCTCTCCAGCGGATAGGTTGACTGCGGGAAGGTCCCGTCGGCATTGGGCCCCGCGATTATCGCGTTGATGTCCGTATGGACCAGCTCGGTGCCGTTCAGCATGTTGAGGATCGGCAGGCCGGCCTTACCCTCCTTGCACCAGACTCCGTCAGGGCAGTCGCTGGGGTACTTCGCCTCGTAGTTGATGATGGGGTGGCCGTCGGCGGTTTTCTTCGGTTTACCCTTCTTCTCCATGCGGGTCGCCAGCCGCAATTCCTCGTCGGTTACCTGGCTCCGGTAGAATTTCGCCAGCTTGGGCTCCACGTTGACGGCGCCGAACAGGCCGGTCCCGCTGTTGCCGGCGGACCCTTCACCGCCGAAGGAGGCGCCGTAGCTCTGCACCAGGAAAGTCCCTTCCTTTTCCGCGAAGAAACTGTAGACAGCGCTGCCGCCCGGCGGAACCAGGCTGTTGGCGTTCTGCCCGACGAAAGAGCTGTCGCTGTTGATCCCCCCCACCAGCTGCATCCCCTGGGGATGGAAGCCGGCGAAGCGGTCGGCAACCTGGTCGTCGATCTGGATGTTGAACGGTTCGTTGTTGATTTCCTCGGGGGCCTGGCGTGGGTTCGCCGCCCCGGCCAGCAGGTTCTGGAAATTGACCTGCAGGCAGTCACCGGCCGCGACCCGCAGCACCAGCGGCCGTGGGCGCTTGTCGGGACGGATCGCCACCTTCCCCGGGACAGCCGCCCCTCCGGCCGTCAGCGGAAGGCCGCTGTCCAGGTTGATCACATCCCGGCGCAGGACGTACGCCATGCCATTGATGTTCTGCGCCCCCAGGCGGTTGAACATCAGCGGCTGGTCAATGGCGACCACGTCGGCCGTGATGGTCCTCCCGCAAACGGCGGCAGCCGCTGGCGGGGGGACAGGGAATATGCCGGCTATCAGCCCGATAGCGGCGCATAACATGAAAGACCTTCCGAACTTTCCAATGGCATCTTTCATAGCCGTTCTCCTTTTTTCCTGTGCAGGCGGTCAACGGGACACCGCGGACACCCTCCCCGTGCATGCCGGCCCGTTCCCGTCAGCCATCCCTTTCTGCTTTCCCACAAGACCCATGTCCTTCCTTGTCAACGCAGGTCATTGGCAATGCGTCTTTCTAATTTTCACCTCCCTTGCCAAGAAACATATGTTAAATCAAGTAGTTTGTGGTTTAATTAGAGATTAGCATAAACCATGCCGTGCATTCCCGGAAGTCATTCCACCCCACGGCCATCATTGTTACGCAGATGCAGCGGCATTGCTACTTGACTGGCGGAGTAAAGATAGATGAGAAAATTTATTAAACGGAACGACTGAAAGGAGCTGGAAAGGCGTGGATAGTGGATTGGGAGGCTGCAAAAAATTTGCAGCCTGTCAGAAATTTTTCTGGGGTCTGCGGTCCGCACAATGCAGGCCTTTTTCACCTGCCCTCCCGGCTTGAGAGCGCGAATCCCCCCGATGCTTTGACACCTCGCCAAACTTTTCTATACTTTACTCGCACTCAGGGAGGGCGCAGATATCCATGGACTCATCATTGACCGAAGAACAGCAGGCGCTGCAGCTGAAGATCCGCTCATTCGCCGCCGAGGAACTGAAGCCGGGGGCGGCCCGGCGGGACGAGACCGGTGAGTTCCCCTGGCCGGAAGTGAAAAAGCTGCAAGGGATGGGGCTGTTCGGGCTGGTCCTCCCCCCGGAGTACGGCGGCGGGGGGCGGGACTTCGTCAGCTTCGCCGTCGCCGTGGAGGAGCTCGCCCGGGCCGATGCCTCGGTCACCATCACCCTCCTTGCCCATAACCTCTGTGCCGGCCACATCAACGCCTTCGGCTCCGCGGAGCAGAAGCGGGTGTGGCTCCCCCCCCTGGCCACGGGGGAGCGGCTCGGGGCGTGGGCACTCACCGAGCCGGCGGGGGGGAGCGACGCCGGTGCCATAGGCACGGCGGCCGTTGCCGACGGCGGCGGCTGGCTCCTCTCCGGCAACAAGTTCTTCATCACCAACGGCTCCCAAGCCGACACCCTGGTGGTCATGGCCGTAACGGAGCCGGCCCGGGGGGCGAAGGGTATCTCCGCCTTCATCGTCCCGGCCGATTCAGCCGGGCTTGGCAAGGGAAAGAACATCGACAAGCTCGGCTTCCGGTCGAGCGACACGGTCGGTCTCATGCTCAAGGAGGTTCGGGTGCCGGGGGAAAACCTCCTCGGCGAAGCGAACCAGGGGTTTTCCCAGGCGATGGCGGTCCTGGACACGGGGAGGATCGGCATGGCGGCCATGGCGGTCGGGATCGGCCGGGGCTGCCTGGAGGAGAGCATTGACTACGCCGGGAAGAGGGAGGCGTTCGGCCAGCCGATCGCCGATTTCCAGGCGATCCGGTGGATGCTCGCCGACATGGCGACCGAGCTGGATGCGGCCCGGCTTCTGGTCCATCGGGCGGCGCGGCTCAAGGACGCCGGCCGGAGATTCACCCGAGAGGCCGCCATGGCCAAGCTCTACGCCTCGGAGACCGCCATGCGGGCCGCTGCCAAGGCGGTCCAGATCCACGGCGGCCACGGCTACACCCGGGCCTTCCCGGTCGAGCGCTATTTCCGGGAGGCGAAGCTGTGCGAGATCGGCGAGGGGACCTCGGAGATCCAGCGGCTGGTGATCGCGAGGGAACTGCTCGGTGAAGCAGGTTAAGGTATTCGTTCGCTTCGCTCACAGGTAAAGGTAAAGAAGAAAAAGACCTTTTCCTCAACCTTTACCTTTACCTCTACCTGGATTTCCGGAGGAAATCCCATGCGCCCTGTCTACATGATCTCAGGCGGCATCACCAAGTTTGCCAAGGCCCATCCGGACAAGGACTTCCGGCTGATGGTGAAGGAGGCGTTCGACTACGCCATGGCCGATCTCCCCTCCCTCAGCCGGGAGGAGATCGACGGGAGCGTCTGCTCCTACTTCTCCGACCATTTCACCCGCCAGCTCAAGGCGGGGGCGATGGTCCAGGACTACCTGGGGCTCTGCCCCAAGCCGTCGCGCCGCATCGAGGGTGGCGGCGCCACCGGCGGCCTCTGCTTCCAGTCGGCGTGGGAGGCGGTCGCCTCGGGGCGGATGGAGCTCTGCCTCGCCATGGGGTTCGAGACCATGAGCCGGGTCAACACCTGGAAGGGGAACGAGTTCATCGCCCTCGCCTCGGACACCAACTTCGACTACCCGGTCGGCGGCTTCTACACCGGCTACTACGCCATGATGGTGCGCCGCCATATGTATGAGTTCGGCACCACCGTGGAGCAGATGGCCAGGGTCGCCGTCAAGAACCACCGCAATGCCATCCACAACCCTTACGCCCAGAGCCGCGTAGAGCTGACCGTCGCCGATGTCCGCTCCGCCCCGATGGTCGCCACCCCCCTCACCATCCTTGACTGCTGCCAGATGTCGGACGGGGCCGCGGTGGCGCTCCTCGCCTCGGAGGAGATGGCGGCGCGGCTCGGGGGCAGGCCGGTGCGGGTCAGCGGGGTGGGGAGCGGCAGCGACGCCATGCGGATGGCCGACCGCCCCCGCGGCCGGGTGATCCTCCTCCCCCACGAGTCGGAGGCGGAGTACAGCGGACTGGAGTATCCGGGGGTCCACTCCTTCCGGGGGGGGCGGATGGCGGCCAAGCTCGCCTACCGGATGGCCGGGATAACCGACCCCCGGCAGGAGCTGGACTTCGTCGAGCTGCACGACGCCTACACCTCCTCGGAGATCCAGACCTACGAGGACCTGGGGCTCTGCAAATACGGGGAGGGGGGGAGCTTCGTCGATGCCGGCGCCCCCTTCATGGCCAACATCGACTACGGTATCCGCTTTTCCGGCGACCGGAGGTGGCGGCAGGTGCCGGTGAACCCCTCCGGGGGGCTCCTCGCCTGCGGCCACCCGGTGGGGGCGACCGGCCTGATGCAGGCGGTGTTCGCCTTCTGGCAGCTCCAGGAGACGATCGACAAACACCTGGGGGACGCTCACCTCCAGCTCCCGAACCCGCGCAGGGGATTGATCCACAGCCATGCGGGGACGGGGACGTATATCACGGTGTCGATCCTGGAGAGGGTGTAGGAAACGCGGCTTTTCCGCAATATCTGCGTAAGTCTTCGGGATTCCTTGTGCGGCGTAGCGATGCTACGCCTCCGCGTCATCCCTCGACAGCCTTGATCTTGCGAAAAATCCACGTTTCCGCAAGGGCGAAGCTGGATTCTGGAGGCATCAGTGGACAGAAATACAAAGCTCCCCGAGACCGAAGAGGGCACCGTCCTCTTCAGCGTTGACCCGATCATCGTCAAGCACCACTACGAGATCGACTATCTCCACTCCTATGCCCAGGACTCCCCCTTTTTCGCCGGCCTGACAAAGAAGAAGCTCATGGGGAGCCGCTGCACCGGGTGCGGGCGCACCTTTGCCACCCCGCGCGGCCACTGCATGGAGTGCGGCGCCGCGACCGAGTGGCACGAGCTCCCGCAGGAGGGGCGGGTCCACACCTACACCACCTGCCACTTCGGCGGCGAGGCGTTTCTCGGGGAGACCCCCTTCACCCTGATCCTGGTCGAGTTCGACGGGGTCGACACCCTGTTCCTCTCCCGCCTGGTCGGCGCGGAGCCGGACGGGATTACCATCGGCATGCCGGTCCGGGCGCGTTTTCTCAGGAACTGCAAGTTCAAGCCGACCGACGTCTACTTCGTGCCCGGTCAGGATGCGCCCCCAGCCGCCGTCACCCAACCCGCAGCCCCCACCTCCTAGCCACCGGCCCGCCTTTATATCCTTGACAAAATGCTTGCCGGCAGATATGTTAGCATGATTTAATTATGCCACGTTGATGCGGCATGGTTCATGTTCTCAGGCAATGCAAGCCTCCCACTCCCATTCTTGAGGTGCCCGAAAAGTATGTCCGATTCAGTGAGCTCCTGTGAGGAGCCGATGATTCTTATTGTCGATGATGACCGGTTCATGCGGGAGGCCTTCCAGGAGGTCCTGCGGGAGGCCGGTTTCATCACTGCCATGGCCGCGGACGGCGCTTCGGCCGTCAGCAGCTTTACAGCGCTGCAGCCGGATCTGGTCCTGCTTGACCTGAACTTGCCGGTGATGGACGGATTCGAGGCCTGCCGCCAGATCCGCGCCACTGTCGCGGGCAAATACACGCCGGTCCTGATGGTTACCGGCATGGACGAGACGGACCTGATCCACCGTGCCTTCGATGCCGGTGCGACCGACTTCATCGCCAAACCGGTAAACCCCGAGCTCCTGGTCTACCGGGTGCGCCACCTGCTGCGGGCCGGCCGGAACATGAAGGACCTCGCGGAAAGCGAGGACCGTCTCAGGATGCTCAAGGAGGCGGTCGATTGCCTGCCGATCGGGATAACCCTGAGCGACGTGGACGGCAGGATCGTCTACTCCAATCCCGCCGAGGCGGAGATCCACGGTTACCGGGTCGAGGAGCTCTTCGGCAGGGAGGCCAGACTGTTTGCCCGCCATGACCGCAGGAAACCGTTTCCGCCGGAACAGCTCGATAATATCGGGGTCTGGAAGCGGGAGAGCGTCAATATCAGGAAAAGCGGAGAGGAATTTCCGGTGCAGCTCACCTCGATCGCAGTCAGGAATGCGGACGGCGGCTGCATCGGGATCGTCACCGCCTGCGAAGATATCACCGGCCGGAAGGAGGCCGAGAAAAGGATATACCATCTCGCCTACAACGATCCCCTGACCGGCCTCCCCAACCGGGGGCTGCTGCTGAATCGGCTCCAGCAGGCAGTGGCGTTGGCCAGCCGGGAAGAGCGCAAGGTCTGCCTGCTTTTCCTCGATCTGGACAATTTCAAGGATTTCAACGATACCCAGGGACATGATTTCGGCGATAAACTGCTCCGGGAAGTGGCCGGGCGGCTGGCTGCCGGCATGCGGGAAAGCGACACCCTGGCCAGGCTCGGCGGAGACGAGTTCGTGGTGGTCCTGACCTCGGTCACCGGCCAGGAATGCGCCGCTGCTGCCGCCCAGCGGATATTGTCCGCCTTTTCCCGGCCATTTGTGATAGACGGGCGGCAGATATACAGCAGCGCCAGCATCGGAATCGCCCTTTATCCCGATGACGGCCTTGATACGGAGTCCCTTTTCAAGTGCGCCGATACCGCGATGTACCATGCAAAGAACGAGGGGAGGTCCCATTACCGGTTTTTCTCGGCAGAGATGAACCAGAGCATCATGCGCCGCATGGCGCTCGAAAACAGTCTGCGTCAGGGGCTTGAGCGGCACGAGTTCTTCCTGCATTATCAGCCCCTGTGGGACCTGAAAACGGCTGCGATGGTGGGGGTGGAGGTCCTGTTGCGGTGGCAGAGCGCGGATTTCGGGCTGATACTGCCGTCCGAATTCATCGCGCTGACGGAAGACACCGGCCTCATTTACGGGATGGGGGAGTGGGTGCTGCGCGCAGCCTGCATCCAGGCCGGGAACTGGGCAGCGGCCGGGCGCCGGGGGGTGAAGATGGCGGTCAATATCTCCGGCAAGCAGTTGACTCAACCCGATTTCCCGGCAATGGTGGCGAGGGTTGTCCGGGAAACCGGGATCGAACCGGGGGCGCTGGAGCTCGAGTTCACCGAAAGCGTCATCATGGAGCAGCCCGACAAGATCAGCGACACTCTGCGGGCGCTCAAGAAAATGGGAATACGGCTGAGCATCGACGATTTCGGCACCGGCTACTCGTCGCTCAATTGTCTGAAGCATTTCCCCATCGACCGGATCAAGATCGATCGTTCGTTCGTCGCCGGACTCTGCCGCGACAACGATGATGCGGCGATTGTCAGGGCGGTCATCTGCATGGCCCACAGCCTGAACATGAAGGTGTTGGCCGAGGGGATTGAAAACAGCGACCAGTTGCACTTTCTGACGGAGCTCGGCTGTGACGAGGCCCAGGGATTTTATCTGGCCATGCCGATGGCCGCGGAGGACCTCGCCGTGATCCTGGGCGGGACGCATGGCAAAGAGGCCGCCATGCTCCCGGTCACTGAGTGGTTCGACAACCGTCCGGTTCTTGCGGGATAACCTAGGCAAGAGCTGATCGCGGCAGCCGTCAGGATTGAACGGCGGCAGTTGTGCGCTACAATTATCGGCAGGGGGAGGGAAAATGCCGCCCCCATGCCTCCCGGCACGGAAGCATGAGGCAGTGCCCGGGTGGAGGAGGAGTTGCCGAGATGGAGCAGACGGAGCTGTTCTGGAAGGCTGATGACCAGCGGGAGCGGCTGGCCGAGCTGACCAGCGCCGAAGGCGAGCTGAAGGACCTGCCGCTGCGGCGCGACGTCCGCTCCCTCGGCTATCTTCTCGGGATGGTGATCAGGGAGCAGGCCGGCATGCGGGTCTACGATGCCGAGGAGGAGCTGCGCCGCCTGGCGATCAGGCACCGGGAGCTGAACGGCCACCAGGGGGAGGCCTCCCCCGATGCCCCCGGCGAGCAGGAGCTGCAGGAGCGGGCGGTGCGGATCATCGGCGGGATGACGGTAGCCGAGGCGTACCAGATCGTCAAGGCGTTCGGCACCTATTTCGAATTGACCAACCTGGCGGAGACCAACCACCAGCTGCGGCGGCTCCGGGCTGCGCGGCTGGCGGCCGGTGCGCCGGACAAGCCGGGCTCCATGCGCGGCACCCTGCGCAGGATGCGTGACGGGGGAATCGGGGTGGAAGAGGCCCTGGCATGGCTTGGCCGGGTCGAAGTGATGCCGGTGTTCACCGCCCATCCGACCGAGGTGGCGCGGCGGGTCGTCCTCTTCAAGCGGCGCCGCATAGCCCGTGAACTGGCGGAGCTCGACCGGCTCCCCCTCACCGACGGCGCGGCGGCCAGGGGGCAGGAGGCGATCCTGGCCGAGATCACCACCCTCTGGCAGACCGACGAGGTGCGCCGCCGCCGCCCCACGGTCGATGACGAGATCCGGATGGGGCTGGACCATTACCCCGGCTCGCTGATTGCCCCGCTCCCCGGCTTCTACGAGGATCTGGCCGAGGCGGTCCGGGAGGTTTACGGGAGCGGGCCGGCCCCCCGCGACCTGCCGACGCTGGTCCGCTTCGGCTCCTGGATCGGCGGCGACCGGGACGGCAATCCCCATGTGACGGCCGATTCCACCCGCGCCGCTCTCCAGGCGGCACGGGAAACGATCCTCGGCCATTACCTCGGCGCCGTCGAGGAGCTGCAGGAGCTTCTCACCCCGTCCACCTGCCGGGTTGCCGCTGCGCCTCAGCTCGCGGCGGCGGTGGAGCGGTATGCCGCCGTCACCGCCGCACCGGTCCGGTCGGCCGACAGCTCCCCCGATTGCGAACTGTACCGCCGCTTTCTCGGCTTCGTCCGCAACCGCCTCCGCCGCGCCCTCAAAGAGCCGGACCATCCGGACGCCTACCCCGGGGTGGCCCCTTTTGCCGCCGATCTGCTCCTGATCCGGCAGAGCCTGGCCGGGGGTAACGGGGAGCGGCTGGCGCGCCGTTTCGTCGATCCCCTCCTGCGCCAGGCGGAGACCTTCGGCTTTCATCTCCACACCCTCGACATCCGGCAGCATGCCCGGGTCCATGCCCAAGCCGCGGCTGAGCTGGCCGCCGCTGCGCCCGTCTGTGACCATGGCGCCGCGCTCCTCCCCGAGTCCCCGTCCGCGGCGACCAACGAGCTCCTCGACACCCTGCGCACGGTGGCGGCGCTGAAACGGCGCTACCCCCCGGAGGCGCTCCAGAACTACGTGATCAGCGGCGCGGGGTCGGTGCAGGATGTCTTCACCCTCATCTGGCTCATGGAGCTGTGCGGAATCAGGGCCGCCGCAGCGCCGCAGGAGGGGGACCCGGGGCTGATGCCGGTGCCGCTGTTCGAATCGATCGCCGATCTGCGCCGGGCCCCGGAAGTCTGCCGCACCCTCTGGAGCTCACCTGTCTTTGCGCCGTACCTCGATTCGTGGGGGCGCCGCCAGGAGGTGATGCTCGGTTACTCCGACTCCAACAAGGACGGCGGGATGCTGACCAGTTCCTGGGAGATCTTCAAGACCCACCGGGCACTGCACCGGGTGGCGCAGGAGTGCGGGGTGAGGCTGCGCCTGTTCCATGGCCGCGGCGGCACGGTCGGCCGGGGCGGCGGCCCGACCTATCGGGCGATCACGGCCCAGCCGGTGGGGGCCTTTGCCGGCTCGCTCAGGATCACCGAGCAGGGGGAGGTGATCAACTGGAAATACGCCGGTGCGATCCAGACGGAGCGGAACCTGGAGCTGATGGTGGCCGCCTCGCTCGATGCCCTGGCGCGCCCCGGCCAGACCTTGAGCGGAGCGGAGGAGGCATGGGAGGAGGCGCTGGAGGAGATGTCAGAGTGCGCCTATGCCTTTTACCGGGAGCGGATTGGCGACAACCCGGACATCCTCCCCTACTTCGAGCAGGCGACGCCGGTCCTGGAGTTTGAGCTGGCCAAGATCGGCTCGCGTCCGGCCCGGCGCCGGGAGAGCGGCAGCCTCACGGAGCTGCGGGCGATCCCCTGGGGGTTCGGCTGGATGCAGAGCCGCCACGGCATCCCCGGCTGGTTCGGGGTCGGCTTCGCCCTGGAGAGCTTCGCCTCCGGGGGAGAGCGGGACCGGCTCCTCGCCGGGATGGTGCGCGGCTTCCCCTTCTTTTACGACTTCCTCAGAAACGTGGAGCTGGCGCTCACCAAGGTCGACCTCCCCATCGCCCATCTCTACGCCGGCCTGGTCCGGGACCCTCTGCTGCGCGACCGGGTGTTCGCCATGATCGTCGAGGAATTTCAGCGGACCCGCCGGATGGTCCTCAAGGTGTTCGGCCAGACGCGCCTTCTGGAGAAGAATCCGGTGCTGGCCCGCTCCCTCCGGCTCAGGAACCCCTACGTCGATCCGCTCAGCCTGATCCAGGTGGAGCTCCTGCGGAGAAAGCGCTCCGGCGAGGAGAGCGACGAGCTCGACTATGTGCTCGCCGCCACCATCAACGGCATCGCGGCCGGGCTGCGCAACACCGGCTGAGGCGCTATTGCCATGCCGGCGGAGGGGGTAAGGGAGATCAGATCTTGACATCCATAATCAATTGGCTATAATTAAGCTATGAGGGGAATTATCTCCTGGCAAGGAGGTGTAAGGTCATGAGAAGGCAGACAGAACTCAGGACGGTCTCCCGGGAAGAGCCGGGAAGAACCACGATGAAATCTGCCCAGTCCGGCAGTGAGGAGACCTTGCCGGTCCGGACCGTGGAAAGGAACATCCTCTCCACCCTCAACGAGATGGAAAGGATGATCGAGGAGACCTTCCATCGGCCGTTCTTCGGCTTCAGCACGTTGCCGTTCCGGCACCTGCTCCATGAGATGGGGAGCTTCGGTGAAATCACCCCGTCCTGCGACATCTTCGAGGAAAGGGGGGAAGTGGTCGTCAGGGCCGAGCTTCCCGGCCTGAAGCGGGAGGACATCAACGTGAAACTCGTCGACAACAACCTGATCATCTCCGGCGAGAAAAAAAGCGAAGAGAAGGTCGAGCGGAAGGACTATCTGAGGCTGGAACGGTCGTACGGCTCGTTCAACCGGACCCTGAACCTGCCTGAAGGTGTGGACGACAAGCACGTCAAGGCGAGCTTCAAAGACGGAGTCCTTGAAGTGCGCTTGCCGAAAACCGGCACCAAAGGGATAGGCCGGCAGATCAACGTGGAGTAACGACATAGCGAACAGGCAGCATAGCGGAAAGGGGGAGGGCGTGAGCTCTCCCCCTTTTTGTTTGCCCAGCGGGCTTCGCTGTTCTGAAGGCCTTGACACGTATGGTGAAGGTCCCCAGAGGATAACCCGCGCGGATAAGAAACTTTTTTATAACTTTTTAACGGCTCTCCTGCGGCAACAAAGTTTACAGTGTAAACTTTGTTGACAAAGTCTGTAGACCCTTACCAGTTAGGGCTTTGTGGGGTTTTGCGGGATCTGGCGTAAACTTTGTTCACATCGTATAGTACTGTTAATGGTGTGAGATGAAGCTGTAACTATGCGGCATTGTTGAATTATGCAATTTTGCATAATAATTGGCATGTTTTGTGTCTGGCTGATCCATGGTGTAAGTAGCTAAAATAATAGAATTATTTGCTTGACAGCCAGGAGGGATGTTTGTACTGTGGCGTCCGTAGTGCTGATGCTTATTAATTAAGATAAGTTTGGTATGACTCCTGTGGTATATGGCTCAGTGAAATTAACTACGAGGCTCCCATCAACCTACACAGGCGACTGTACGGTTATTTAGCCTGCTCATATGAAGCGGTGGAATCCCCAGTGGATGCAAATATTTGTTGAATTTGGCGGACGCTAATTTCGTGAAATGCTTAGTCCAGCACCTCTGGCTTTTCCAGAACGACTAAACTAAGTTCAAAGCATGACAATAAACATGTCGAGGAGAAAAGTGATGAACTTCATCATCTTTTGAAAATTTGAGGCTTCTTTATGAAAACCATCAAGTTGATAACCTTTGCTATTTCACTCCTCTTTCTCCCTACCTTAGTCTATGCCGTAAACCTTGGAGATATAGTAACCATAGCCGGCGGAGGTGTGGGTGATAATGGCATTGCCACCTCACAGTGCATAAAGAGACCCACTGGAGTCACAGTCGACAGCAGCGGCAACCTCTACATTGCAAGCGACAACCGTATCCGCAAAGTGGCCAGCGGGACCGGAATAATTACCACCGTAGCTGGCAATGGCATTTATGGTTATAGCGGTGACAACGGGTTAGCCATCTTGGCATCCTTTAAAAATACATATAGCGTCACTGTCGACAGCAGTGGCAACCTGTATATTGCGGATCAAGATAACAACCGTATTCGAAAGGTGGACTATAGAACGGGCATCATCACCACCGTAGCCAGCGTCAATTCCCCCGCAGGCATCACAGTCGACAGCAGCGGCAACCTTTATATTGCGGATGGAAGCAACAACCGCATCCGCAAGGTGGACAGAGGGACCGGCTTAATCACTACTGTGGCCGGCAATGGCACGCAAGGCTTTAGCGGTGACAACGGCGCCGCCACCGCTGCCAGCCTTAATTTGCCCAATGCCGTCGCGGTCGACAGCAGCAACAACCTCTATATTGTGGATAGAGGCAATTACCGCATCCGCAAGGTGGACCACGTAACCGGCATCATTTCCACCGTGGCCGGCAACAGTACAAAAGGTTTTAGCGGTGACAACGGCACCGCCGCTTCAGCCAGTCTAAATAATCCCTATGGCGTTACCATCGACAGCAATGGCAATCTCTATTTTGGAGATTTAAACACCAGCCGTATCCGCAAGGTGGACAGCGGAACAGGCATCATCACGACTGTGGCCGGCAACGGCACACAAGGCTATAGCGGTGACAACGGCGCCGCCACTGCTGCCAGCTTCGATTGGCCTCGTGACGTCACGGTAGACAGCAGCGGTAACCTCTATATCGCGGATTATATCAACAACCGCATCCGCAAGGTGGACAGCGGGACCGGCATCATCACCACCGTGGCCGGCAACGGCACGGAAGCTTATGCAGGTGACAACGGCCCCGCCACCTCAGCCAGCTTCGATAACCTTCGTGGTGGCGTCACAGTCGACAGCACCGGCAACTTTTATATTGCGGATTATAACAATAACCGCATCCGCAAGGTTACCAGAGGGACCGGCATCATCACCACGGTGGCCGGCAACGGCACAGGAGCTTATGCGGGTGACAACGGCCCCGCCACATCAGCCAGTCTCTATAGCCCTTCTCGTGTCGCTATCGATAGCAGCGGCAACCTCTTTATTGCTGATACAACCAACCACCGTATCCGCAAAGTGGCAATTGGGACAGGCATCATCACCACTGTGGCCGGCAGCAGCAGCATCGGAGGTTTTGGCGGTGACAACGGCCCCGCCACCTCAGCCAGGCTCTATTGGCCTTCTGGCGTTACTTTCGACAGCAACGGCAACCTTTATATTGCAGATTACGGCAACCACCGTATCCGCAAGGTTGCCAGCGGGACTGGCATTATTACCACCGTGGCCGGCAACGGCAGTGCAGGTTTTAGCGGTGACGGCGGCGCCGCCATCGCTGCCAGCCTTCATCGCCCCAGTGAGGTCATTGTCGATAGCAGCGACAACCTTTATTTTGCGGAGTATTACAACCAACGCATCCGTAAGGTCGTCAATGGGACCGGTATCATCACCACCGTGGCCGGCAACGGCACGCAAGGCTTTAGCGGTGACAACGTCGCGGCTACCTCAGCCAGCCTCAATAACCCTTGGGGCGTGGCTATCGACAGCAGCGGCAACCTCTATATTGCCGATAAATGGAACCACCGCATCCGCAAGGTGGACAGAGGGACCGGCATCATCACCACCGTGGCCGGCAATGGCAGCTATGGTTTTAGCGGTGACAACGGCCCCGCTACCTCCGCCAATGTCTATGACCCCACAGGGGTCACCCTCGACAGCAGCGGTAACCTCTATATTACGGAGTGGGGCACTGGGCGTATCCGTAAGGTATACCTGTACCGGATACCGACAGTGGCAGCGCTGGTGTCGTCTGCCGCAGGTAACAGCAGTGTCATCGGTGATACTGTAACGTTCACCGCCACCGTGACCAGCACTGAGGTCATCCCAACCAACACCACCGTAACCTTCAAGGATGGCGCCGCCACTATTGGCAGCGGTGCACTTGATGCAACCGGTACAGCAACATTCACCACGTCATCCTTGTCTCTTGGCAGTCACAACATTACAGCCAGCTATCCAGACAACGGCATCCTGTCTGGTTCCACTTCTCCGATATTAGTTCAGACGGTTATTGCCTCTCCAACCAGCTCCAATCTGTCAATGACCCTGCTTGGTGCCGGTGGCGGATCGGTCAACAGTTCCCCGACTGGCATCGCGTGCGTAAGTGGCTCCAGTTCCGGATGCGTACAGGCTTTTCCCAACGGCACTCCCATTACCCTGACCGCCACGCCGGATTGGAAATCCAGCTTTACCGGCTGGGGGCCCCCTTGCAATGGTACAGACACTTGTCTCATAAACTTGAACGGCGATGCCGGAGTCTCTGCAACCTTCTCAGTCGTCCCGCGGATCAAACTTCCTGGACCAAACTTTTTCGCTTCCTTGCAGGATGCCTACGAACAGGCCAATGACGGCGATACCTTGAACACCATTGTCTACAGCTTCAGCGAAAGCCTGCAGATTGACCGCTCAATAACAGTTACCTTGAGAGGCGGCATGAGCAGCGACTTCCTGAACCAGGACGCATACACAACTCTGGAGGGATCATTGACAGTAGTCCAAGGCACCTTGGTCGTCGATCATCTGGTGGTGAAGTAATACATGTGTGCGGAAGAGGGGGGGGGGCCTTGATATTAGACAAAAACGACCCCAACCAAGCGTAACAGCGGCCATGGCCGCTGTACTCTCCCACGTTAGATTATGAATTGGATCGAGATTTATGGACAAAAATGATTTGTTTAATTACGTTGTAGAAGGCAGAAACCACGCTGGGATATCCTTGAGAAAAAGCTTAGTTACTAACTAGTGGCACACAGAAACTCTGGATCTGACTCTAAGCTTCAGACCAGGAAGATTAAAATTACTTGCCTGCAAGGGAATCAAGGGATTGGGGCGGCGATGTCGGTGCGCCGCGCGTTGGTGATCCTTCTAGTTTTTTCGGCAGATAAATTATTTCAATTTTTGTTGGAGGGGAAGAATGTACACTGGAAAGATACTATACGGTTACTTGGTCCTTTTCTTGATGTTATTGTTCGCTGGCTGCGGTGGCGGCGAAAGCGGCACCAGCACACTTACTGTGCAAATGGGTGGGGCAATTCAGGGTAAGACGCTTTCTTTAGCTGGCGCAGTTACAACGCTGGCAGGTGCTGCGGGCAATAATGGATCGGCTGATGGCGCCGGGGCACTAGCCAGCTTTAATGAACTTGGTGGCTTCACAACGGATGGGCAGAACCTCTTTATCGCTGACTCCCTTGATAATACGATCCGTAAAGTGGCAATTTCCACAGGTGAAGTTACCACCCTTGCTGGTGTTGCTGGCGCAATCGGGTCAGCTGATGGCATCGGGGCGGCAGCACGCTTCTCTCACCCTTCTGGCATCACCACGGATGGAACAAATCTTTTTGTGACGGATTCCTATAACAGAACCGTACGTAAGATTGAAATAGCCACTGGCGCAGTAACAACCCTTGCTGGCACGGCTGGCAACTCAGGGTCTGCTGATGGCGCCGGAGCTGCGGCGAGTTTCTCTTTGCTTCATGGCATTACCACGGATGGGACAAACCTTTACGTTACCGATGGAGGCAATGCTACGATCCGCAAGATTGTAATTTCCACTGGGGCTGTGACAACCTTTGCCGGCACCGCAGGCATTACAGGGTCGGCCGACGGCACTGGATCTGCGGCGAGCTTTTATGGCCCTGTTGGCATCACCACAGACGGAACAAATCTCTACGTGACAGAACCCTCAAACAAAACGATCCGCAAGATTGTAATTTCCACTGGGGCCGTCACAACCCTGGCAGGCACGGCAGGCACTTCTGGGTCGGTCGATGGCATCGGATCTGCAGCGCGGTTCGATTTTCCAGGCAGCATTACCACAGATGGGACAAATCTTTACCTGGCGGATTACCCTGGTACCGACAAAAAGATTCGAAAAATTGTAATTTCCACTGGAGCAGTGACATCATTGCCTCTCAGCACCGGATTGGTAGATGTAACGCCACTTTATGTGAGCGCCTCTTCCGGCATCACCACAGATGGGAAAAGTCTCTACGTTTCAGACCTCAGCATGACAAAGATCTGCAAGATACAGTAGCTGAGTGGACAGACAGGCCGGCGTCATCGCCCATTATGTTGAAAAGCTAAGAACGCCCCGGAGGGAAATCTCTCCGGGGCTTTTTCTTTGCCGGAGCGAAGGCCGCCCGGCCAGAAAAGCTTTGACAAAACAGACGCTATTCCTATAGTATTGCCGCAGCTCAGCCCAGGAGTCGTCAATGGAAGCAGCGCTTGCCCTCATCGGGGAAGACCTCAAGAACGTCGAACTGCAGTTCAAGAAGGATCTCCAGTCGGATGTCCCGCTTATCCGCAAGGTGGGGGAGTACGTCCTCTCCAGCGGCGGCAAGAGGATCCGGCCGGCCCTCCTGCTCCTGTCGGCGAAGCTCTGCGGCTACCGGGGAGACCGGCATGTGCCGCTGGCGAGCGTGATCGAATTCATCCATACCGCCACCCTGCTCCATGACGACGTGGTGGACAACGCCAATCTCCGCCGCGGGATCGCCTCCGCCAACACCCTCTGGGGGAACGAGGCGTCGGTCCTGGTGGGGGATTTCCTCTTCTCCAAGTCCTTTTCCCTGATGGTGGCCGATGGCGACCTGCAGGTGCTCAAGGTCCTGTCCGCCGCCACCACCATCATCGCCGAGGGGGAGGTGCTCCAGCTCATCTCCACCAGCGACATGGACCTGACCGAAGAGCGCTACATCGAGGTGGTCAAATGCAAGACCGCCATCCTCCTCTCCGCCGCCTGCCAGGCCGGCGCCATTCTCGGCAGGGCGGAGCCCGCGCGGGAGGCGGCGCTGCGCGACTTCGGCCTCAGTCTGGGGATCGCCTTCCAACTGATGGACGACACCCTCGATTACGTCGCCAGCGAGGAGCAGTTCGGCAAGAGCATCGGCCATGACCTGGAGGAGGGGAAGATCACCCTCCCGCTCATTCACACCCTGCAGCGGTGCACCCCTGCCGAGCGGGAGAGCATCGGCGAGATCGTCGACAAGGAGCTCCTCGACAAGAGCGACTTCCAGACGGTATTCGAGCTGGTCAACCGTTACGGCGGCATCGACTACACCATTGCCCGGGCCCGGGACTACATAGCGGAGGCCAAGGCCCTGCTCGGGGTGTTCGACGCCTCGCCGGACAAGGTTGCCCTGCTCGGCCTTGCCGATTACGTGGTGACCCGCGTTAAATAACCGCCTGCCTGCGCCAAATCACCCAATAAGTCCTCCCCCCTTTCCGAAAACCCCCTCATTTCGCCGGTTGCCGGCTGGTCTGCTTTTTGCAACCTTAAAATTCCCTTAGCAGATGAATTTTAGATCCAGGGGCTGCCATGACCGGGGAGACGCTTGTTCACAGGGTGGAGGTCGAACTCCACGGCGACCGCTACGAGATCCTGGTGTACTGCCGTGATGACGGCCGGCACTTTGCCAGGACCCGTTTCGGCGAAAACGACATCATCATCAATGACGGCCAGTCGCTGGAAGAGGCGCTGGTGAAGCATGAAAAGGTCCTCCCCCTCGCCGTCAACTGCCGTCATCTCCTGCAACAGGTGAAGGGCGGCACGGAGCAGGGGGAGTAGCCCCCCTCGTCTCCGCTGCGGGCCCGCTCGCCATCTTCACCCCCAGAATTTCGCGTCTATCCAAATTCTCCTTGCATTCCGGCCGCTCCTGGACTAAAAGTGACTCATGAAACGATCGAACCTGGTGCGCGTGGCGTCGCTGGCCGCCTCCATCCTGGGGATCAGCATGCTCCACTACCTGACTCCCCTCCATCACCCGGTGCTCCACGACATATTCCAGCGGCTCTATTACATACCGATCATCTATGCGGCCTTCTGGTTCGGCCTGCGGGGGGGGCTGGCGTCCTCCATCGTGGTGAGCGTCCTGTACGCGCCCCACATCCTGTTCCAGTGGGGGATCGGCCCAACCCTGGAGATGGAGAAGTTCCTGGAGATCGTCCTCTACAACGTGGTGGGGGGGATTACCGGCTTCCTCTCCCAGCGGGAGGAGGAGCGCCGGGAGGAACTGCAGCGGATCGCCCGGGGGCTGGAGGAGTCGTACCGGAAGTTGCAGAGCCAGGCGGACCTGATCATCGGCATCGAGGAGCAGCTGAGGCGGGCGGAGCGGCTGTCGGCCCTCGGCGAGCTGTCGGCGGTGCTCGCCCACGAGATCAGGAACCCGCTCGGCTCGATCCGGGGGACCGCCGAGATCCTGAAGGACGACTTTCGCCCCGGCGACCGCAAATACGAATTCCTGGAGATCCTGGTCAAGGAGACCGACCGCCTCAACCGGGTGGTGGAGGATTTCCTCCAGCTCGCCCGGCCGGTCCAGGCGGAGCGGCAGACCTGCGACCTGATGGCCGAGCTCGGCGAGGTGGTGACCCTGGTGTCGCGCGAGGCGTCTTCCCGCGGCGTCCGCCTGTACCTCTCCCCGGCGCAGCTCCCGCCGGTACGCGGTGACCGGGAGAAGCTCCGACAGGTGTTCCTCAACCTGGTCCTGAACGGGGTGCAGGCCACCCCCCGGGGGGGGAGCCTGACCGTCTCCGCGGTCCAGGTCCCGGCCCGGGACGGGGCCTCTTCCTTCGTGGAGATCTCCTTTGCCGACACCGGCGAGGGGATGGAGCCGGCGGCCCTGGCGCGGATCTTCGAGCCGTTCTACACCACCAAGGAGGGGGGGACCGGACTCGGGCTCGCCATCGCCCAGAAGATCGTCGAGAGCCACGGCGGCACGATCTCGGTGGAGAGCGCGGTGGGGCGGGGGACGGTGTTCAGGGTCAGGCTGCCGGTGTGATTTTTTGTAGGGGCAACTCTTGTGGTTGCCCATTCCTGGCGGGCAGGCACAAGACCTGCCCCTACCGTTGGATGCAGGCGATCCCGAAGGTTTAAGAACATATGCACAAGATTCTGATCATAGACGATGACACCTCGCTGCGCCGGGTTCTGGAGTACAACCTCCAGGAGGAGGGGTACCAGGTGCTGGCTGCCGCGTCGGGGGAGGAGGGGCTTCTCCTGTTCGACGGCGAACTGCCGGACCTGGTGATCACCGACCTGAAGATGCCGGGGATAAGCGGGTTCCAGGTGCTGACAACGGTCAAGGAGCGCTCCCCCCAGACCCCGGTGATGGTGATCACCGCCTTCGGCGCCGTGGAGACGGCGGTGGAGGCGATGAAGCTGGGGGCCTACGACTACATCACCAAGCCGTTCAACCGGGACGAGCTCCGGCTCACGGTGAGGAAGGCCCTGGAGATGCGGGGGCTGGCAGAGGAGAACCGGCGCCTGAAGGAAGAGCTCTCCGAACGGGCCGAGTTCCATAACATCATCGGCATCTCCCGGGGGATGGAGCAGGTGTTCGCGGTGGTCCGGAAGGTGGCGGATACCGAGGCGACCGTGCTCATTACCGGGGAGTCGGGTACCGGCAAGGAGCTGGTGGCCCGGGCGCTCCATTCCCTGAGCTCCCGCTCAGCCTTCCCGTTCGTGGCGATCAACTGCGCGGCCATCCCGCGGGAGCTCCTGGAGAGCGAGCTGTTCGGCCACCTGAAGGGGGCGTTCACCGGCGCGGTCAGGGACAAGATCGGGAAATTCCAGGCGGCCGAAGGGGGAACCCTGTTCCTCGACGAGGTGGGAGAGCTGCCGGTGGAGCTCCAGCCGAAACTTCTGCGTGCCCTCCAGGAGAGGGAGGTCGCCCCGGTCGGCGCAACTTCCCCCCGCAAGCTGGACGTCCGGGTGGTGGCGGCCACCAACAGTGACCTGGAGGAGGCGATCGCCGCCGGGACCTTCCGGGAGGACCTCTATTACCGGCTGGCCGTCATCCCGGTCCATCTCCCCCCGCTCCGGGAGCGGCCGGAGGACATCCCCCTGCTGCTGCGGCACTTCGCGGCCAAGCATGGCGGCCCGTCGGTCAACTTCGCCCCCGATACCGTGGCGGCGCTCCAGAGGTATGCCTGGCCCGGCAACGTGCGGGAGCTGGAAAACAGCGTGGAGCGTCTCCTCATCATGCGGAGCAGCGACGAGATCGGTGTCGCGGAGCTGCCGGACAAGATCCGCAGCGTCGGCCGGGACAAGGGGGGACGGATCTTCAACCTGCCGCCTGACGGCTATCCCCTGGAACAGCTGGAGCAGGAAGTGGTCGTCGAGGCCCTGGAGCGGTGCGACTGGAACCAGACCGCAGCGGCCCGTTTTCTGAGGATTCCCCGCCATACCCTCATCTATCGGATGGAAAAATACCAGATCACCCCACAGGAGAGAAAAAGATGAAAAGGTTTTTCTGTTTGTCGCTGTTGCTGCTGTTATGCGCGTTGCCGGGATGCACCAAAGAGGAGAAACCGGCCCTGGTGGGGAACCCTGCCCCCGATTTCACCCTCAGGGACCTCGCCGGCAGTGAGGTAAAGTCTGCCGATCTGAGGGGGAAGGTGGTGGTGCTCAACTTCTGGGCCACCTGGTGCCCCCCCTGCCGCGAGGAGATCCCTTCCATGATGCGCCTCAACCGGGCTATGGCAGGCAAGCCGTTCCAGATGCTGGCGGTCTCCATAGACGAGGGGGGCAAGGCGGCGGTCGAGGCCTATTTCAAGCAGTCAGGGACGATGCTCCCGGCGCTCCTCGACACGAACCAGGCGGTCAGCAAGCGCTACGGCCTGACCGGCGTGCCGGAAACTTTTGTGATAGACAAGAAGGGTGTTATACTGAAAAAAATCGTCGGCACCGTGGACTGGAGCGATCCGGCGGCGATCAGGTATCTCTCCGACGAAGCCTTGAAATAGAGGCAGGTAAAGGTAAAGGTAAAGGTAAAGCGAGGGCATCCGGGTTTCCTCTACCTCTACCTTTACCTCTAGCCGAGGGTTAAATATGGAATCCAGCAACATCACATTCATCGGGGCGTTCATCGCAGGGCTCCTGTCGTTTCTCTCCCCCTGCGTCCTCCCCCTCATCCCCTCCTACGTCACCTACATTACCGGCCTCTCCTTTGCCGACCTCCAGGCCGAGCACCCGAGCCACAAGGTGCGGCAGCAGACCATCTTCCATTCCCTGCTCTTCATCGCCGGCTTCACGACGGTCTTTGTCCTTCTGGGGGCCTCGGCCACCTACATCGGCACTTTCCTCCAGGAGCAGATGGGGCTCGTGCGCAAGGTCGGCGCAGTGCTTATCTTCATCTTCGGCGTCCATGTCACCGGTCTGATACCGATCGGCATGCTGCTGGGGGAGAAGAGGGTCACCATCCACCGCAAGCCGGTGGGGTACCTGGGGAGTTTTCTGGTGGGACTCGCCTTTGCCGCCGGCTGGACCCCGTGCATCGGCCCGATCCTCGCCTCCATCCTGATGGTTGCGGCCACCGAGGATACGGTCTACCACGGGATAGCGCTCCTGCTGATCTACTCCCTCGGCCTCGGCCTCCCCTTTTTCCTGGCCTCCCTCGCCATGCACCAGTTCCTGGTCTTTTTCAACCGGTTCAAGAAGTACATCCGCGTCTTTGAGATCGTCACCGGCGTGTTCCTGATGATCGTCGGGGTCCTGATCTTCACCAACTACCTGACGGTCCTTACCAGGTACGCCAACATCCTGTTCGGGGGGCGATAGTGGGCGGCGGGGGGGCGAAAGTTTCCCTGCAGTTGGCCGTGGCTGAACTGGCGACCACCGAGGCTTTCTACGGCGGGATTCTGGAGCTGCCGATCCGGCGCGCCTTGACGGTGCCTGGTGCTCCCGAGCACCTGATTCTCAAGCTGGACGGCGGGGAATTTATCTTCGTCGAGGAGGAGGCGGTGCTCAGCGCCCATCCTCTCCTGGAAGAGCGGCTCACCTCATACCCGAAGGGGGTGGGGATCACCATCCACATCCGGGTCACGGAGATCGAGGAGATCTACGACGCCATTCTCGACGAAGGGCTGGAGATCCTTTATCCGCTGGACGAAAAACCCTACGGGGTGAAAGACCTCTGGTGCTTCGATCCGGACGGCTATCTGGTGGTGCTGGAAGAGCCGTGGCGCTGAAGCGGCGCGGCGAGGGGGGGAGGCATGGGACTTGGTCACGCAATTGGGGTTCTGGCGGCGCTCATCACCCTGACGGCCGCGGCCCAGCCGCCAGCCGGCGCCACGTACGGCATCGTTGCCGCGGCGAGCAGGATCGAAGTCGGCGTCTTCAGGGAAGGGGTGCTGAAGCTGTTCGGTCACGATCACCTGATCGCGGCGCGGCGTTTCTCCGGCGCAGTGCAGCTCAACGCGGCCAAAATGGAGCGATCCTCGGTGACCCTGAACATCGAGGCCAACTCCCTCACCGTCCTCGATACCGGCCTGCCGGAGAAAGACCGGCGTGAAGTGCAGGCGACCATGCTGGGAGGCCGGGTGTTCGCGGTCGAGTCGTTTCCGCTGATCACCTTCCGTTCCACCGGGGTGAGCCGGGTAAGAAGCGCCGGCGCAGAATGGGAGGTGACGCTGACGGGGAAGCTGAACCTGCACGGCATCGAGAAGCCGGTCACCCTTCCTGTGCGCCTTCGTTTTGATGACGGGCGGTTGCATGCGCAGGGGGAACTCTTCATCGCCCAGACCGACTTCGGGATGAAGCCGGTCACGGCGGCCGGCGGCATGGTGCGGACGAAGGATCGCGTCCGGGTGGGTTTCGATATTGTCGCCGAAAGAGGCAATCCCTGATGGCCCGGACGCCCAATGGCTGATGCGGATATCATGGTGGTCGGCGCGGGGCCGGTGGGGATGCTCGCGGCGCTCCTCTCGGCACAGCACGGATTGCAGGTCCTGCTGCTCGAACAATCAGTGGAGCGGCACCTGCAATCCCGCGCCATCGGGATAACGCCGCCATCGCTCGAAATATTGCGCAGTGTCGGCCTGGCCGGGGCCTTCTGCGAGCATGGCGTGGCGGTCCGGGGCGCCGCGGCTTTCGGCCGGCGGATGCGGCTCGGCAGGCTTGATTTTACCGGGCTGAACAGCGAATTCCGCTTCGTTCTGTCGATTCCGCAGCACAGGACCGAGGCGCTCCTGGAACAGGCAGTCCTCAGCCAACCGTCGATTCGCTTCCTGCGCGGCCATCAGGTGACGGCTTGCTTGGAAAGGGAAGGGGATGTTGCCGTGACCGGGAGCCGTGCCGCTGCCGCACAGTTCCATTTCAGCGGCCGCTATCTGCTGGCCTGCGACGGCGGCAAGAGCACCGTTCGGGAGGCCCTGGGAATCCCATGCGACGGAGCGCCGGACCGGCGCACTTTTCTTATGGGCGATTTCGAGGATACCACCGGCTGGGGACAGGAGGCGCGGTTTTTTTTCACCGCGCGCGGCTCGGTGGAATCTTTTCCGCTGCCGGACGGCAAGAGGCGCTATGTGGTACGGACCCCTTCCTTGATCAATGAAGATAGCGCCGGCTACCTCGGGGCGGAACTCTTGTGGCGCGCCGGCGTCGATGTTGCCGGGGTGCACCAGTTCTGGGAAAGCGGTTTCGGGGTCCAGCATATCATGGCGCGGACCTTCTGCAAGGGGCGGGTTTTCCTGTGCGGAGACGCGGCGCATCTGATGTCTCCGGTCGGCGGCCAGAACATGAATACCGGCTTTGCGGACGCCGAACTGGCCGCGTGGCTGGCCAAGGTTCTGCTCGAAAAACTGGCACCACAACACCTCGTCCTCGGGCTTTACGACAGAGTGCGCCGGCGGGCGGCCCGGGCGGCTTCCCGGCGAGCCCAATGCCTGATGGTGGCGGGCTCATCCGGCGGACTCCTCTGGTCGGCCATCCGGAACCTTGCAACCTTCATCTTTCTCCATGTCCCGCTCCGGCAGCTGCTGGTCCAGGCAATCGGGATGCAATCCATTCCCTGCCGCAATCTCGAAAACTGCCGGGATCGTATCGAAAGGGAACTGAAGCGATGAAACAGCTGCTGGACTTCTCCTTTCCGGACATGCGGCAGAGGAACACTACGGACAGGGAAAAAATGGACCGGGCGGATGCGGACCTGCCTCGATTGCTCCGGACCATCCGCCAGTTCAAGCTGATAAACTTCCTGTTCAGCGGCAGCCGCAGGTTACTGCGGGAGCATTTCTTTGCCATCATGGAGCAGGACCCGAGCCGGAGTTACACCCTCCTGGATGTCGGGGCCGGTGGCTGCGACATAGCGCTCTGGGCCGCCCGCGAAGCGCGGAAACGGGGCCTGAAGCTGGAGATCACAGCGCTGGACAACGACCCGCGCATTTTCCCGGTCGCGTACCGGGCGGTCCGTGATGTTCCCGAGGTCCGTATCGTCGAGGGTAATGCGCTGGAGCTGAGCCGATTGGGTCCCTTCGATTTTGTCTTCTCAAACCACTTCCTGCACCATCTGGACTGGGAGCAGATCGAGCTCTTCCTGGAGAGGGCCATTGCCCAAGCGCGGCTCGCCTTTCTGATGAACGATCTCAAGCGCTCGAATTGGGCCTTCCTGGGGTGTACCCTCTTCATCGGGCTGCTGGCCCGCCGCAGTTTCGCCTTTTATGACGGGCGGTTGTCGATCCGGCGGGGGTTTCTGCCGGAAGAGCTGCGGGATTTCGTGGCGAGGAAATTCCCGAACAGCCGGATTCAAGTCAGAGAGGCTTTCCCGGCACGGGTCGCCCTGGTGCTTGCAACCGGGCAGAACCTCCTGCGCGCCTCCGGGCACTGATCCCTGTATCACGTAACACTTGATATTTCGCACCTCCCCCCTCCCGACCTCCCCCCGCTTGGGGGAGGAGTGTTTGTCTCCCTCCCCAGGAGGACCCAAACAGCGGGCCTAAAGGGGAGGGATGGGGAGGGGGTTCGGCAGGGAACGGATTGCTTTCCGCCGCCGTTTGTTTTATGGTAGGGAGATGGAAACGGCAAAGGTCACCTGGCGTCTCGTCGATACCGGACCGCTCGACGGAGCGGCCAACATGGCGGTTGACGAGGCGCTCCTTTCCTCCTTCGCCCCGGAGCGCTCGGCGCCGGTCCTGCGCCTCTACGGCTGGACGCCGCCGGCCCTCTCCCTCGGGCGGTTCCAGAAGGGGGGCGAGGTCCTCGACCTGGAGCGCTGCGCGGCCGCCGGGGTGCCGGTAGTGCGCCGGATCACCGGCGGCGGGGTGATCTTCCATGCCGACGAGCTCACCTATGCCATCGTCTGCGCCCCCCGCCAGATAGCCGCCGCGGCGACCGTCAAGGAGTCGTTCCGGATACTCACCTCCTTCCTGCTGCGCTTCTACGGAAAGCTGGGGCTCAAAGCCCGCTACGCGGTGGACCATCCCCCCGGGGGGACGCGGCTCGGGGAAAGGACACCGTTCTGCTTTGCCGGGCGGGAGAGCTACGATATCCTGATCGACGGCAGAAAGATCGGCGGCAACGCCCAGCGGCGCCTGCGACACGCCATCTTCCAGCACGGCTCCATCCCTCTCGCGAACCGCGCGGCAGAGGGGGCGGGGTTCCTCAGGGAGCCGCCGGCGGGGATCGGCGCGACGAGCGGGGCGCTCGGCGAGTTCGGGGTGGGGCTGGCGCCGGGAGAGCTGAAGAAGGTCATGGCGGAGGCGTTCAGCGAGGCCTTCTCCGCCGTGCTGGTTGAGGATGGCCTGTCGGCGCGGGAGAAGGAGGCGGTGGCCTCCCTTGTAACGAGCCGGAGCGAGGGGAAAACATGAAGATCAGCCGCAAGCCCGAATGGCTGCAGAAGAGGATCAACCCGTCCGCCCATGCGGAGATGGAGCGGCTGCTTGGCGACCTGCAGCTCCACACGGTCTGCCAGGAGGCGTTTTGCCCGAACATCACCGAATGCTTCCGCAGCCGCCAGGCGACCTTTCTCATCCTCGGCCGACGCTGCACCAGGCTCTGCTCCTTCTGCAACGTCACCAAGGAGACGCCGCTCCCGGCGGACACCACCGAGCCGGGGAGGGTGGCGGAGGCGATCCGCCGCCTCAACCTCGGCCATGTGGTGATCACCAGCCCGACCCGGGACGACCTGGAGGACGGCGGGGCCGGACTCTACGCCGCCACCGTGGCGGCAATCCGGGAGACCTCGCCCCGCACCGCGATCGAGCTCCTGATCCCCGATTTCGGCGGGGAGCGGCAGGCGCTCGCCATGGTGGCGCGGGCTTGCCCGGACATCATCGGCCACAACCTGGAGACCGTGCCGCGCCTCTACCAGATCAGGGAGGGGGCCGACTACCGCCGCTCCCTTGCGGTGCTGGCGGCGCTCCATGAGCTCGCTCCTTTCCTGAAGACCAAGTCGGGATTGATGGTCGGCCTGGGGGAGACCGAGGAGGAGCTGGGCGAGGTCTTTCAAGAGTTGCGCCGGGCAGGCTGCTGCTACCTCTCCATCGGCCAATACCTCGCCCCGAGCAAACGGCACCACCCGGTCCGCGCCTTCATCGAGCCGGCGCTGTTCGAGCGCTACCGGGAAAAGGCCCTCGCCATCGGCTTCGCCCATGTGGAGAGCGGCCCCTACGTGCGGAGCTCCTATCATGCCGCGGAGTACGGGGGGTAAGGGTCCGAGGTCTGTTGTTCGAAAATCATCCCGTTTGACGTGAAAAAGCCCGCACCGATTTATCCGGTACGGGCTTTTTGCATTTCAGGGAGAGGGGCTATCTGAGGTCCTCGGTCCTGATTTCCCTTGGGGCAAGGGGGGCCGGTTCAGCCGGGATGGCGGCCGGTTCAGCCTTGATCACCTTCGGCTCGGCCCTGGGGATGGCTACCTCGACCGCCTTCGGCTCCGCTTTTTTGGCGGTGCTCGCTGCAGCCGCGGGCTCCGGCCTGGTCGGCTGCTCCCCCTTGCGCTCCTCCCGATCTCTTTCCCACGGGAACCTGAACTCGGGCCTGAGGGTGGCCACCATCTCGTCGAAAATGGCGCTGTAGAGCATGGAGATCTTGCGGTCCTTCTGCACGGACGAGGCTGTGTCCTTGCCGAACGCCCTGGTAATGCCGGGGATGGTCTTCAGCTTGGTATCCACCTTGTCGGTGACGTTGGCCTCCGCCTCGTCGAAATCCGCATACTGCAGGTTCAGCAGGGGGGTGAGGGAGAGGAGCCGCTGCTGGAAATTGGGGTATTCCCAGAGGATGTTGCCGTCGCCGTCCAGGATCTGGGCGGTCATGATCAGGAAATTGAAGTCGGTCTCCAGGTAGGCGAGGTAGTTGCCGGAATAGACCTTGTCCGGTCGGGTCAGGCCGCTCACAGTCACCAGCATGACCGCGTCCAGGCTGTTCCTTTCGATGAATTCCTTCAGCTCCTGCTGTTTGAAGAAATACTTGTTGTAGACCACCCCTGCGTCGGAGCGGCGCTCGCGCCGGAAAAAGAGGGACGAGAAGAGCTGGTCGGCCTGGTCGTCCGGCATCCGGACCGACAGGTAGGCGCCGGTCTCCTTCAGGCGGGCGACCAGTTCCGCCCCGTTCCGCTGGTTCTGCTCCCGGACCATGGCAAGGAGGGCCTCCCGTTCCGGGTGCCTGATGTCTGAGTCGCCGTCCGTGAAGAAGGGGGCGATGCCGAGGACCCGCACCTTCTTCTCGTAAGACTCCCGGGGGACATTGTAGTAGTTGTGGGCGCAGCCTACTGTCATGAGCAGCAGGGCAACGAGCGGAGCGTAACGCAAAAACCTGAACATCTGTGAGCCTCCTGAATGCATCGAATGTCACGGGGGAACAAGGGCGTTTGCCGCTTTTATAGCAGAATCAGGCGGGTTTGGCCAGACCTTTCAGCTGCCAGGGCGGAGCTCTGAAGCGCGGCGGGTGGAGCCGGATGACGGCGAGGGCGCACTGGAGGTACATTGCACATGCGGTGCCGAAGGGTTGTACGGCTATTGCGGCTAGCGAAGCATGATGAACCCCATCTGCCGCCCGGTCTCCCCCCTGTCCCGCCGGTGGGAGAAGAAGGTGTCCCGCTGACAGGAGACGCAGAGATCGGTGGTTTCGATGTTGTCCCGGGGGATGCCCGCATCCAGGAACTGGTGGACGTTGGCCAGCGCCAGGTCGAGCCGCCATTTGCCGGCGCCGCTCTCGGTGGCGTACTCCCCCCAGCTTGCACCTCCCTTGGAGAAGGCATCCCTGACCGGCCCATCCACCTCGTAGCAGCAGGGGCCGATGGCCGGACCCACCGCGGCCAGGATGCCGGCCGGCTCTGAGCCGAACAGGGTGACCATGGCCTCCACCCCTTTTGCGGCGATTCTGCCGGCGGTACCCTTCCACCCCGCGTGGAGGGCGGCCGCCACCCTGTTCACCGGGTCGAGGAGGAGCAGCGGGGCGCAGTCGGCCACGCAGACCCCGATCATCACGCCCGGCTGGTTGGTGACGATGCCGTCGCACTCCAGCTTCAGGAAGTGGGAATAGTCCGGGTTCGGGGTGTCGATCACCAGGAGGTCGGTGCCGTGGACCTGGGTTACGGTCACCAGCTTTTCCACCCGGGTGCCGAAGGCCCGCGCCACGATGCTCCTGTTTCCCTGGACATTGTGGCTGGAGTCGAGGGTGTTGCCGCCGAGATTGAGGGAGTTGTAGGGGGGGCGCGACACCCCCTCGTTGCGGGAGGTGAACCCCTGGGCGGATATGCCGTGACGGGCAAAGATGGCCGGCTCCAGGTAGTGGACCTTGCCGGCATTTGTCATTTCCATGATAGTTCTCCAAATGCGTTTTACCACCAAGACACCAAGTCACCAAGAAAACCGAAAATCTTAATTGCCTAAAATCTTCAAAACGGTTTTGACTTTCTTCGTGTCTTGGTGTCTTGGTGTCTTGGTGGTTAATTTATCAGATTTTCAAGATACTCAACGATCCGCGCCATGTCCTCCGGCAGTTCGGTGTCGAACTCCAGGTAGGCACCGCTGGCGGGGTGGATGAAGCCGAGGGTCTTGGCGTGCAGGGCCTGGCGGTCCAGCTCCCTGATGAGCACCTTGAGCCCCGGGTCGGTTATCCCGGCCAGCCGCCCGCTGCCGCCGTAGACCTTGTCCCCGACCAGGGGGTGGCCCGCCTCCGAGAGATGGACCCTGATCTGGTGGGTCCGGCCGGTCTCCAGCTTGAGGCGCATCAGGGTGATCCCGCCGAAGCGGCCCATAACCTGCCAGTGGGTCACCGCATGCTTCCCGCTGCGGGCCTTCCCCGACATCCGCTTCCGGTCCACCGGATGGCGGCCGATCAGCGACTCGATCCTTCCCCTGTCCCCCTTCGGCGAGCCGTACACCAGGGCGAGATAGACCCGCTTGATGGTGTGCTCCTTGAACTGGTGGGCGAGGGACTGGTGGGCCCGGTCGTTTTTGGCCGCCACCAGAACTCCGGAGGTGTCCTTGTCGATCCGGTGGACGATGCCGGGGCGGAGTGTCCCGCCGATCCCGGAAAGGTCGCGGCAGTGGGCGAGCAGGGCGTTCACCAGGGTGCCGCCGCTGGTGCCGGCCCCCGGGTGGACCACCATCCCGGCGGGCTTGTTCACCACCACCAGGTCGTCGTCCTCGTACAGGATCGCCAGGGGGATCTCCTCGGCAGCCGCCTCCGCCGGTTTGGGCGGGGGGATCGTGACCGCCAGCCGCTCCCCACCCTTCAGCTTCAGGGAGGCCTTCTGGGGGGTCCCGCCGACGGTGACCAGCCCTTCCTCGATCAGCTTCTGCACGGTGGCCCGGGTGATTCCATCGACCGAGCGGGCAACGAAGCTGTCGAGCCGCTCAGGTCCGCTTCCTTCGGGA
>JAMPXD010000187.1 GCA_023701365.1 Geobacteraceae bacterium | reverse complement strand
TTCCAGGTTTCTCAGCTCCTCCTCGGCCATCTCCTTCATGTCCGGATCGGCCAGCAGCTCCCGGTTCCCCGCGATTTCCGCCAGGACCTTCCGGTAGCGCCGATACTCCGTCACCAGCTCGGAGAGGTCCGCGTGCTCACGGGAGAGCTTCCTGAATTCCGGCTGGTTGGCAATCACTGCCGGATCGGAGAGGAGCGCCTCCAGTTCCTGGTAGCGCCGTTCCAGTTCTTCTATTTTTTCGAACATCTATAAATCCTTGGCCCTAACTCATATCGGACTGATAGGTCCGATCAGTCAGATCAGTCCAATAGTTTTTTCAAATTACCAGCCGGTCATCCTTATACCCAGCGTTGACGGACAGCGCCTCCTCCATGGAGCGGATCGCCACCTCGAGCTGGTCGTCGTCCGGCTCCCGGGTGGTGAGCCGCTGCAGGGCGAGCCCCGGGGCGATGACCATTCGCACCAGACGGGAGCGGTCGTTCTTGGCGCTCCACTTCAGAAGCTCGTAGGAAACCCCGGCAATCAGGGGGAGGAACACGACGCGCGCCCCAGCCTTCATGTAGAATGGCCAGAGCTTCGGGATCAGCGAGAAGATGACGATGCTCACCAGCATGACGATCAGCAGGAAACTGGTCCCGCAGCGGGGGTGGAGGCAGCTGTATTTCCGGACGTTCTCCACGGTCAGCTCTTCCCCCGCCTCGAAGGCGAAGATCGACTTGTGCTCGGCGCCGTGGTACTGGAAGACCCGCTGGATGTCCTTCATCCTGGAGATCGACCAGATGTAGAGGATAAAGACAGCCACCCGGATGACACCGTCCACCATGTTGAAGACGATATTGTGGTCGCTGATGACCGCCATCTGGGTCAGCAGCTTGGTGGCGTACAGCGGCAGGATGAAAAAGAGGAGGATGCCGAAGCCGAAGGCGACCGCCATGGTCCCCGCCATGGCCCAGGAGGAAAGCTCTTCCTTTTCCTTCCCCTCCTCCTCGACCATCGCCTCGTTGGCGGAGAAGTTGAGGGCACTGACCCCGACGATCAGCGACTGAAACAGCGCCACCGCGCCCCGCACGACGGGGAGCTTGACGACCGGGAAGCGTTCGGAGAGGGGGATGACCTCGTCCTTCTTGACGACGATCTCGCCGGTGGGCCTCCGCACCGCAATGGCCACGGAGCGGGGGGCGCGCATCATGACCCCTTCGATGACGGCCTGGCCGCCGATGTTTATTTTGCTCATGGGACTCCTCATTTCACATCCGTAGGGGCGCGGCTTGCTGCGCCCTTGAAGAGCAGGGCGGACCAAGGTCCGCCCCTACAAATTACGAAAATATTCCCGGACTTCCGCCGCCCTGCTGCAGGTCATGGTCCCTTCCGGACAGGGGCCGGTCAGGCAGCCGGGGCCGGCGTCCCGGAAGACGATCGGGGCCACCCCTTTCACCAGCTTGAGCATCTCCACCGCCATCGCCCGGATCTCCCACTGGGCGCGCTCGCAGCAGCGGAGTTCGAAGAAGTGGAGGAGCGTCCGTGCGTTCATGGTCACCACGATCTTCGTCTCGGTGGCATTCGGCAGGATATAGCGGGCATCCTCAGCCGGGATGCCGGCCTCCACCATGTCGACGTACGTCTGGTGCAGGGCGGCCAGTTGAGCCTCGAACCGGGCCAAGGCTTCGGGACGCCCGGCAATGGTGGGTGGGATGACCGCGGCGAACCTCTCCCTGTGGGAGACGTAGCGCTGGGACTGCTGGGAAAAGGAGGCGATCCGGTGGCGTACCAGCTGGTGGGTGGTCACCCGGGAGATCCCCTCGATGCCGAAGGTGAAGGAGGCATGTTCCAGCACCGACTGGTGCCCGAGCGACATGATCTTTTCGAGGAAGTTCCTGATGTCGGCCGCGGAAATCTTTTCCTTCAGCTCGTCGATATCCGCGGGGGAATAGCAGAGGCGGGCGGCAAGGGCCACCGTCCGTTCAGGATCGGGGGTGTATTGGAGAAGGGCAACCTTCATCTGACTGTAAAATCCTTACCATTAAAAACAGATAAAGGGATTTCGCCATCGACAAAATCCCCTCTCCAAATCCGTGAAGCCCAGGGGGCTTGCTCACATGCCGTATCTCTTCTTGAACCTCTCCACCCGGCCGGCGGTATCGACCAGCTTCTGCTTACCGGTGAAGAACGGATGGCAGGCGGAACAGATCTCGGTGCTGATTTCCGGCTTGGTGGAGCGGCTCTGGAAGGTGTTGCCGCACAGGCATTTCACCGTCACTTCGTGATACTTGGGATGGATTCCTTCTTTCATATCTTCCTCCTCGCCGGGAAATCTACCCGGTTGGCATTTATTTATCATTCGAAAATTTAAAAACTAGCACTTCCGGTTTTTTTTTTCAAGACATTTTTATCAGGGCCACTACCTGCTCATGGAGTCGAGGAAAGCCTGATTGCTCTTGGTCGCGGAAAGCTTGTCCAGGAGAAACTCCATGCTGTCGACCACGTTCATCGGGTGGAGCACCTTGCGCAGGATCCAGATCCGGTTGAGAGACGCCTTGTCGATCAGGAGCTCCTCCTTCCTGGTCCCCGACTTGTTCATGTCAATGGCCGGGAAGGTCCGTTTCTCCACGAGCTTGCGATCCAGGTGGAGCTCCATGTTGCCGGTCCCTTTGAACTCCTCGAAGATCACCTCGTCCATCTTGCTGCCGGTGTCGACCAGGGCGGTGGCGATGATGGTGAGCGACCCCCCTTCTTCGATATTGCGGGCCGCGCCGAAGAAGCGCTTCGGCTTGTGCAGGGCGTTGGAATCCACGCCGCCGGAAAGGATCTTGCCGGAGGGGGGGATGACGGTATTGTAGGCGCGGGCCAGGCGGGTGATGGAGTCGAGGAGGATCACCACGTCCCGCTTATGCTCCACCAGCCGCTTCGCCTTCTCGATCACCATCTCCGCCACCTGGATGTGGCGGGAGGCGGGCTCGTCGAAGGTGGAGGAGATCACCTCGCCATTTACTGAGCGCTGCATGTCGGTCACCTCCTCCGGCCGCTCGTCGATCAGGAGGACGATCAGGAACACCTCGGGATGGTTCACCGCGATGGAGTTGGCGATATTCTGGATCAGCATGGTCTTGCCGGTCCGGGGGGGGGCGACGATCAGGCCGCGCTGCCCCTTGCCGATCGGGGCGATCAGCTCCATGACCCGCATCGACATGTTGTCCGGGGTGGTCTCCAGCTTCAGCTTCTCCTCGGGGTAGAGTGGGGTCAGGTTGTCGAACAGGATCTTGTCCCTGGCCACCTCGGGGGGCTCGTAGTTGACCGTTTCCACCTTCAGGAGGGCGAAGTAGCGCTCTCCTTCCTTGGGGGGCCTGATCTGGCCGGAGACCGTATCGCCGGTGTGGAGATTGAAGCGGCGGATCTGGCTGGGGGAGACGTAGATATCGTCCGGCCCCGGCAGGTAGTTGTAGTCCGGCGCCCGGAGGAAGCCGAAGCCGTCCGGAAGGGTCTCCAGCACCCCTTCGCCGAAGATCATCCCGTTTTTCTCGGTCTGGGCGTTCAGGATGGCGAAGATCAGATCCTGCTTGCGCAGGCTGGAAGCCCCCTCGATGTTGAGCCCCTTGGCGATGGCGGTAAGATCGTTGATTTTCTTCATCTTTAATTCTTGTAGATTCATCGGTTCTCCTGAAGGACGCACAACCGCAATCTTGCCGGCAAGGCCAGTCGGATAAGCATGGGGAGTTTGCGGGTGAAATGCACTAAGGCATGTTTGGGAAAGACATCCCGGCGATTGATATCATGATTCGTATTGTTTTAGGTGTATGCTTGCTGAGATTCCGTAATTAGTCGGGGATGATGCTTTCGGGGTAATATGTTTGCGGTCTGAGTGAGGATATGTAAGATATATAAACCTCAATTTTCCGATTTGTCAACACTATTTATTGGCAGGATGTGAAACTTCCCCCGCTACCATGGTAATGGAGAAGGCCCAGGTCAGCCGGGAGGGTCTGCTTGGAATATCGTATAACAACAGAAAGGGCCATTTGCCGGGTATTTGATTATAGTTGTTGACGAACGGATTGTGGCAGTATATAATTATGTTTTATTAATGCGCCCCCACTGGGACCAGGCCGTCGAAGGCCGTCCTCTGTGCCGCAAGTGAAATGCAATCCATACCCCGGGGGGAAACGATGCAGCTGACCGTCAGCGAAGCCGCCAGGCTACTCCAGGCCGACGAAAAAACCGTCAGGAACTGGATCAGGAAAAAGGGGCTCCCCGCTGTAAAAATCAACGAGCAGTACCGGCTGAACCGGGTCGATCTGCTGGAATGGGCGACCGACCAGGGGATCAAGCTGTCGCCGGAAATCTTTGCCGCTGCCCGGGATGAACAAATAACCTTCCCATCCCTTTCCCAGGCCTTGGAGGCGGGGGGAATCCACTACGGCGTCCGCGGTGAGGACACCCAGGCGGTCCTGGGGAACGTGGTGGCCCTGCTGAAGCTCCCCCCCCAGGTCGACCCCGAGTTTCTCCTCCAGATCCTGCTCGCCCGGGAGGCCCTCGGTACCACCGCCATCGGCGACGGCATCGCCATCCCCCACGTGCGCAACCCGATCCTGCTCCATGTCTCTTCCCCGGCGATCACCCTCTGCTTTCTGGAAAAGCCGATCGACTTCAATGCCCTCGACGGCAAGCCGGTGGATGTCCTGTTCACCCTGATCAGCCCGACAGCCAAGACCCACCTCCACCTGCTGGCCAAGCTGGCCTACGTGCTCCGTGATGAGCGCTTCAAGGAAGCCCTCAGGCGGCGCAAGGGACCGGCGGACATCCTGGCAGTCGTCGCGGCCATCGAAGCAGAACTCGGGGGGGGCTGATGCCTGACGCAGCGGAGGCGACAACTCTCACCGGCGCACTCCTCTTCTGCGCCCCTTTGCTGCTCTTTCTCTCAGGGGTGCCGGCGCTGTTTCTGAAAAACCATGCCCCGCTGATGCAAAGGATCGCCACGCTGCTGGTGGCGGCAGGCGCCCTGACCGGCCTGGCCGGGGCCGCAGCGGTACTGGCAGGTGAGCGGACCGAAACCATGGTCCTCCCCCTGGACCTGCCGTTCGGCCCCATCGAGGCCGCCGTCGACCCGCTGGCCGCCCTGTTCCTCCTCCCCATCTATCTCATCACGCTCTGCAGTGCCGTGTACGCCGCAGACTACTGGCCGGCGGCCGAAAATCCCCGTACCACCCGCAAGGTCACCTTCTTCTTCGGCCTCCTGAGTTCAGCCATGGCCCTGCTCGTCATGGCCCGCAGCGGGGTCCTGTTCCTCATCGGCTGGGAGGTTATGGCGCTTTCCTGCTATTTCGTCCTGACCGCCGAAGACAACAAGCAGGAAGTGCGCGATGCGGGGATGCTCTACCTGATCACCACCCACCTCGGCACCCTCGCCCTGTTCGCCATGTTTTCCATGCTGGCCGGGGCCTGCGGCTCCTTCCTGTTTCCGGCTGCCGGCTCACTGGACGGGGGCATCCCCCTGGCCGCCGGGATCTTCGCAACGGCACTGCTCGGCTTTGGTCTGAAGGCCGGCCTGATGCCGCTCCATGTCTGGCTCCCCTCTGCCCACGCCAATGCCCCCAGCCACATCTCGGCTCTCATGTCGGGAGTGCTGATCAAGATGGGGATCTACGGCCTGGTCCGGACCCTCTCCTTTTTCGACCAGGCGCCGCTCTGGTGGGGTGCGCTGTTGCTGGTCGCCGGCATCGTCTCCGGCATCCTCGGAGTGGTCTTCGCCATCGCCCAGCACGACCTGAAGCGGCTCCTCGCCTATCACAGCATCGAGAACATCGGCATCATCGCCATGGGGATCGGGGTGGCGCTGATCGGCCAGGCCACCGGCAGCCCGCTCCTGACCATGCTCGGCATGGCGGGGGCGCTGCTCCATGTGCTGAATCATGCCACCTTCAAGGCCCTGCTCTTTCTCGGCGCCGGCTCGGTCATTCATGCGACGGGGAGCCGGGAGATCGACCTGATGGGGGGGGTGGGGCGGTTCATGCCCTGGACAGCCGCCTCGTTCCTGGTGGGAGCCGTCGCCATCTGCGGCCTGCCGCCGCTGAACGGCTTTGTCAGCGAGTTCCTCATCTATCTCGGCCTGTTTTCCGGGGTCAGGGAGATGGCCGGACCGGCCGTGCCGTTCCTGGCCCTGGCCGCGCCGGCGCTGGCCCTGATCGGCGGGCTGGCCGTGGCCTGCTTTGTCAAGGTTTACGGGGTTGTCTTTCTCGGACTTCCCCGCTCTGCGGCCGCAGCCGCGGCGCACGAGGCCGGCTGGCGGATGCGGGCGCCCATGGCTCTCCTGGCGCTGCTCTGCGCCCTGATCGGGCTGTTTCCCCCGGCCGTGGCGCCGCTGCTGCAGGGGGCGATCTTTGCCTGGCAGCCGACACTGGCCACCGGTGGAAACCGCCTCGCTGCCGCCGCGCCGCTCTGGTGGCTGACTCTCCTCGGCGCCCTGCTGCTCTGCCTGCTCCTCCTCGCGGCGCTAGCCTTTGCCAGGCGGCTCAGGGCCGCGCCGCAGGCCAGCGGCGTTACCTGGGACTGCGGCTACCTGCGGCCGGCACCCCGGATGCAGTACAGCGCCTCATCCTTCGCGGAGATGCTGGTCAGGCTGTTCGGCGGTGTGCTCCGTCCCCATCGGGAATCCCCGGCAATCAAGGGGGCCTTCCCCCGCGGCGCCCGTTTTGCCAGCCATGTACCTGAAACGGTGCTGGAGCTGGTGTTCCTCCCCTTCCTGGAGTGGGCCAACGCCAGGCTGGGGGTGATCCGCCGGCTGCAGCACGGCCAGCTCCACCTCTATATCCTCTACACCTTTGTCACGCTGGTGCTGCTGCTGGTCTGGGCGCAGTAGCGGGAGGGCGCAACGCGCCCCTGCCTGCGCGATTTTGGCGAAAGAATCGGTTTACAGGCCGAGCTGCAGGCGGAGCGCCTTCTCCACCTGCTGCATCTCTCCCTTGGCGAGGAAACCGGTCCGTTCGCCGACCACCCGGCTCTTGTCGATGGTGATGATGATGTGGGTGCTGATCTTGGCGTCCCGGCCGAGACCGGTCCGTGAAGCGGGCAACAGGGTCTCGAAGTCGTAGATCTTTTCCAGGTGGGTGAATGAGAGGGGGATGATGGTGACGATGGGGGAGTACTCGTTGCTGATGTTGTTGCTCACCACCAGGCAGGGGCAGCTCTCCCGGACGGTTTCCCCCTCGTGGGCCAGATTGACCGGATAGATTCCCCCCCGCTTAAACATCGCGCTTCTCCGTCACCGCGGGGTCGAACTTCTTCAGGGTGGTCACGGTCTCCTCGGCGGTCGCCCGGTACCCCTCGATCAGCCCCTTGAAGGCCTGCTTCTTCAGGTCGGCGAGCTTTTCCCGGACCGCCTCCTCGAGAAACTGGCTGACCCCGCGGGGACCGTAGAGGGCCTTGATGTCGTCCACCATGTGGGTGGGGAGGGTCACGTTCAGGCGGGTATTCGGCATGGGCCGCTCCTCTATGCGTTTGTATTTGTGATTGACGCGTAAAAAATAATAACATATAGTTTGTCTACGTGTCAGTATTTTTTTCCACGCGCTGCTGCGGACAATCCGGGACAATCCCTCCGGGTCTCCCTGGCCGCTTGCTGGAAGGAGTTTTCCCCTATGGATGTATCCCGGGCGGGGCTGCAAGATCCCGCCTTACTGGTGTTTGCCGCCATGCTGCTGACAGGCGTTTCCGGTTTCCCCGGGCTGCTGC
>JAMPXD010000011.1 GCA_023701365.1 Geobacteraceae bacterium | reverse complement strand
GCTCGGCGGACAGAGCAAGATCCCCCACATCGACCCGACGGTTGACGGCGAGATGATAAAGAGCCTGCACCGGTTCACCGGCATCCAGGCAAATAGAGGAATTGATGCGGCATAAAATTTCCGAAGATTTTGCACAAAACTGGCCAATCAGGGAACCTGACGGTGCCGGCCGGCTCAATCCGGCCAACATCCTGAACCTGCTCGGTGTTCAACCGGGCAATCACGGCCAATTCATCGAGAATCTCCCCTTCTCCCTCCACGACACGACCGCCGGTTCGGAAACCGAGCTGCAGGCGGTGGTAGTGGGAAGGAGGGAGGACGTCGACCTCCCCGTCACCATCGAGCAGTCCAACTACTTTGCCAACATCCTGAGAAGGGCCGCCGCTGGTGAGACGCCGCGAAGCCTCCTTACCGACCTGGAGCGGTTCCTCGCCGGCAACCAGGAGAACGTCTGGGAGAACAGCTGGGTCCGCTTCCCCCGCAGGAACCTCTCCCCCTACGCCGGCCTGGTCTTCGACCGCGACCTGCTGGCCGACAAGGGAAACCCCGCCGGCGGATACCGCGGCGACTGCGGCCGCTTCATCTTTCGCAACCAGGGGGGGGAGGAGCAGCTCCGCCTCCCGATCAGCTACCTGATCAAGCTGGCGCTGGCCGATGTGCTCGGCTCCCCGGAGAAGCTGCCGGAGACCGTCCGGCTGACCGGCGAACGGCTCCTCGGCCACTTCCTGAATGACAACACTTCGCCGGAGACCTTCTCCTTTCACGTGGTCCCGCTGCGCCCAGCAACCGGCATGGGAAGAGGAATCGCCCGGGAGACGGCCAAGCGCTACATCCTGACCCAGCTGCTGGTGATGTACGCCAACGAGAGCTTCGGCCTCGCTGAAAGCGGCCAAAAGGCCATGGTCTACTTCGCCCCCCATCCGCCGGTCCGCCAGCAGGAACTGAACACCCACGTCTCCGACGCCTTCTACCGGGAGCTGTTCATGAGCCCCTGCCTGTCGGGGTGGGACCGGGGGGAGGAAAAGTACCGCTACATGCAGCTCTGCCACCAGGTCCTCTCCCGCAGCCAGCTGAACGGCGTGGCAAAGCTGCGCGAGGCGGGGATCATCGTCAACAACCTGGTGGTGCTCCCCAATGTCTCCAACGTGAGCCTCGCCAACAACGGCACCCATTTGAGCCTCGGCAGCCGGCGGCTGTCGGCGGCACTGGCCGACCCCTCCTCCGGTTTCACCCCGGCCCACGAGAAGCACCTGGGGGACCTGGTCATCAAGATGACCGAGCACTTCCTGCCGCTCTTCGTCGGCACCTACAGCGCGGCCCCCTACCGCCTCTCGTTCACCGATTTCCACCCGGAGCGGGCCCTCGGCTTCCTCCCCCACGAGCTCGACTACACCCATCTGCGCATGCTCTGGCGGCGCTGGCAGAAAAAGGCGCGGCTGTCAGTGTTCGGCCGCCCCGTCACCCCCTTCGGCCCGGAATGGCTCGACCGGATGGTGAGCGGCCTGTTCGGCCTGAAGGGGGATTTCGTCCCCGACTTTCGGCTGATCGATTACCTGGTCTGCCTGATGAGCACCGACGAGAGCCCCGCCCTGGACGGAACCCCCGGCAACGGCGAGCGGCTGAGGCGCGACCTGGCCGACCTGGGGGTGTTCGACGGCCAGATGTCGGTCTATCTCCTCTACAAGCTGCGCGAGCACGCCGCCATGGGTTTCTCCGGGTTCGAGGGGCGCCACTACTCCCAGTTCGAAAGCCTGGAGGACGACCTGGGTGGGGCCGCCGACCTCCAGACCCTGATCACCGCCCTCGCCTTCAAATACCTGGCGCAGGGGAAACTCTCCCACCCCCAGATTCCGGACGATCCGTCGGTGGAGAGCGAGCGGCGCCAGATCTTCTTCGGCGCCGCCGCCGGCATCCCCACCTTTTACGTGCGGAAGGAGAGCGGCAACCTGTTCCTCAGGCGCATCCTGCTGCGCACCCGGGAGGTGCGCGCAAGCCGCCGCTACCCCGGCTACCTGCGGGTCTGCACCCGCGAATACTGCCGGGCCCTGGTGCAGATCCTGCTGGAGGACGGCGCCGACCTGATCGAGGCCCTCAATCTCTCCGGCACCATGGAGGAGCTGATGGCACGCCTGGAGCATCCGGACCGGCATTCGGCGGCGGGGAAACTGACCCGCGGCATCCTCGCCACGCTGAACGCCAAATCCCCGCTGGCGGTCGGGGCGCGGGAGTTCAACCAGGGGGCGGAAAAGTTCTACCGGGAAATGCTCCGGCAGCGGCACATGGCCGAGGCATGCCGCTTCCTGGAGGAGGACTGCCTGAAGATCGATCAGGAAGCGGCCGGCATTGATGATACGGTGAGGGAAGCGCTGCAGGATATTCTGGAGGGGGGAGGCGCAGCGGACTTTCTCCGGAAAGTGCAGCGGGACGTGCTGGCGGAGCGGACTTCGGCGCCGCTCCTGCGGAAGCTGATCGGGCTCGTCCTGTTCACCGTCCAGCGCGACACCGTGGCGGCGGATAGGGAACTCAGGACCTCGTAACCAATTTTATGCAATCCATTTTCCTCCCCCTTCAAGGGGGAGGCCAGGAGGGGGATGGGGAGAAGGGGCAACTCTTGTGGATGCCCAACTGAGGGCCGGCACAAGACCCGCCCCCTACAAAGCCCATCCCCACCCCAACCCTCCCCTTGAAGGGGAGGGGGTTATTTCGAGGAAGCATTTCATGATGCAGACAGCACACCAATACATCGACCGGGACAACGGCGCGGTCCGCACGGAACGTCTCTACGGCGACCGGTTGATCAGGCTCCTCTACCACGAGGTGCGCGAGAACGCTCCGCTCCTCTTCCGCATGCTGACCGGCGCACGGATGTCGAGCGTGCTCGGGCTGATCAACTTCGACGCCCCCTTTGCCGGCGGGTTCACCGGCAACCGGCGGTTTCTCGCGGAGTGCGGGGTCGATCTCGGCGAATGCCTGCAACCCCCCGCCTTCTTCGACACCCCGCGCAAGGTCTTCGAGCGGCAGATCCGCTACTGGGAGTGCCGGCCGATGCCGCTTGACCTCGGCGCGGTCGTCTCGCCCGCGGACGCGCGGGTGCTGGTCGGCTCCTTCCGCGAGAATTCCCTCCTCTTCCTCAAGGAGAAGTTTTTCGAGTTCGAGGAGTTCCTCGGGCGGGACAAAGAGAAATGGCTAGCCGCCTTCGACGGAGGGGAGTTCGCCATCTTCCGGCTCACCCCCGACAAGTACCATTACAACCACACGCCGGTGGCCGGGGTGGTGGCGGACATCTACGAGCTGGCGGGGGGTTACCACTCCTGCAACCCGGGGGCGGTGGTGCAGGCCATCACCCCCTATTCCAAGAACAAGCGGGTCGTCACCGTCATCGACACCGATGTCCCGGGCGGGACCGGCGTGGGGCTGGTCGCCATGGTAGAGGTGGTGGCCCTGATGATCGGTGACATCGTCCAGGCCTACAGTGCGGAGCGCTACGACACGCCGCAGCCGGTAAAGCCAGGGATGTTCCTGGCGAAGGGGGCGCCGAAAAGCCTCTACCGCCCCGGAAGCAGCACCGATGTCCTGATCTTCCAGGAAGGAAGGATCCGCTTTGCCGAGGACCTGGTCCGCAACATGCACGTCACCAACGCGGAGAGCCGCTTTTCCCTCGGCTTCGGCAGCCCCCTGGTGGAGACCGACGTGAGGGTCCGCTCGCTGGTTGGGGTGGCAAAATAACTTGCCCCCCTTTCGGTAAAGGGGGGCAAGGGGGATTTACCCTGTAGGGCCGAACAGTGAGTTCGCCCAGGAAGTGTTCAGACACACGGGTCTGCCCCTACCAAAATCCCCCTAAGTCTCCCTTTCCTAAAGGGGGACTTAACAGCTCGAAGAAATGGAAGGACTCATGACGAACCTTGTTTTCTGGCTTATCTTCATCGCGGCGCTCGCCCTCTATCTCTTCTGGGGGATCACCGTGCTCCCCCATGAACGATGGCAGTTCCTGGCTGCCGTGCCGGTGCGGAAAAAGGAAGGGGGCGAGTGGGACGGGGTGAACCTGACCTGGTACGGCCTGCTCACGGCCAACGCCTATGCGGTAGCGGTGGCAGTGCTGTTCATCCTGCTGGGCGCCATCGGGGTCCCCTTTGCGGGGACCGCGGTAATGGCGGCCATCCTCCTTTCCCTCTGCGTCCCCGCCTCCCGACTGGTGGCGCGGGTGGTGGAGAAAAAGGCCCACACCTTCACCGTCGGCGGGGCGGTGTTCGTCGGGGTGCTGATGGCGCCGTGGGTGGTCCTGCTAATCAACCGCACCGTGGGTCTCGACATTTCACCCGCGGCAGCGCTGGCGGCCCTAGCCATCGCCTATGCCTTCGGCGAGGGGCTCGGCCGGCTCGCCTGCATCAGCTTCGGCTGCTGCTACGGCAGACGGCTGGCCGATGCGCCTGGCTGGCTCCAGCGCACTTTTGCCGGGCTTTCCTTCACCTTTGCCGGGAAAACCAGGAAAATCGCCTATGCCGGCGGCCTGGAAGGGGTGCAGGTGCTCCCCGTCCAGGCGCTGACCGCGATCCTCTATGTCTGCTGCGGCCTTGCCGGGATTTACCTGTTCCTCCACTCCCTGTTCGCCGCCGCCTTCCTGCTGGCCATGGTGGTCACCCAGGGGTGGCGCATCCTCTCCGAGACCCTGCGGGACGATTATCGTGGGGGCGGCCGCTTCTCCGCCTACCAGGTGATGGGGCTCGTGGCCATTCTCTACGGGTGCGGCGCGCTGCTCCTGTTCCCGGCCACGCCCATCTCACCCCCCGCCATCGCGGACGGGCTCGCAATCCTCTGGCACCCCGCCGCGCTCCTCTTCCTCCAGGGACTCTGGCTGGCGATCTTCCTCTACACCGGGCGGAGCACGGTCACCGGCGCGCTGCTCTCCTTCCATGTCCACCGGGACCGGATCTGATGCCTCCCCACCCCAGCCCTTCCATCAAGGGGGAGGAAGTTTTTGGATTTGCTTGCCGTCAGCGCCCGCCCCTGAGCTGCGTCATGCGCAGCGAATAGGAGCCGTCCTTGCCCTTGCCGTCCTGGCGCACCACGATGGCGCCGACCTCATCCGGCCTGATCCAGCGGCGGCACTTCTTGTTCGGGTCCTCGAACTCGACCACCCGGCAGCGGATCCGCTGCCCGTCAACCGCGATCTCCTCGCTCTTCACCCACCGGTACCTGCGGGTCACCACCGTAAGGGTTTCCAGGTCCAAGAGCCGCAGCGTCATTTCGTCACCCTCGCGCCTCATGGTGATTTCGGGGCATTCCATGGTGGTGTAATCATACCGGTCCCGGTCCACGGCCAGGGTGCGCCTGACGCCGTTTTCCCTGATGTCGAGCAGAAACCTCCCACGGTCGAGCCGCCCCTCCACCTGGCAGACGTCGTCTTTCTCCCTGGTCGTGCGACGGTAGCGGACGGTCCCTTCGTCGCTCACCAGCGCTTCCTCTTCCGTATCCAGCTTGTACGAGTAAACAACGAAATTCGCGTTGACCCGGGTCCTCGCCTCGAACTTCAGGGCCTTTTTTTCGTGGTACGGAACGAGCGAGCAGACGGTTTTCAGTTCGCCGACCCGCAGTCCCCGGGAGTAGACCGTATAGCTCGACTCCCTGGTTGCGGGGGGAGTGGCGCTCAGCACGCTCGGTTGCCAGGCGCACACCAGGGAAAGGAGTCCTCCCCCCAGCAAGGCCTTTCGGCTCTTCATGGAAAATTTCATCAACGCTCCTGTTTCATGGTAACTGGGTAAACCGGGCCGCACCCCTTTTCGTGATCGGCAGCAAGAGGAGATACAGAACAACGGCCAACAGCGGGGCAATGAGCAGCCAGGCCCCCAGCGCCTTGAGGGGAGCGCTGAGGGCAAAAGGGAGCTCGGCGGATAAGGCCGGGCCCCGGGGGAAAATTCTTGCACCCAGGGTGTAGAATGGGACAAACAGGGCTAGCTGCAGCGGCAAGGCGAGGTAATTGGCCCCCTGGATGGCGGCCTGGTTGAGGCCAAGCCAGAAGGCGAGGAAGGCGCACAGGGGGGTCGCCCCCCATGGGATCGGGAGGATGCCGACGGTAACGCCGAGGGCGATGGTGAGCGCCAGTTGCTGCGGGGTGAGTCCGTGGCCCGCGATCTTCCTGGCGAGTGCTGCAACTTTACCGCGTATCATCGGCCCCTGTCCGCGTATCTCGCGCCAGCGTGCACCAGAAGCCACTGCCGTGCCTCACAGGATGGTGGAGCCGAGTTCGAGGGCGGAGCGCGGCGGAATCGGAAACCGGTTATGGCAGGCGCCGCAGAGGACCTTTCCTTCC
This sequence comes from Geobacteraceae bacterium, assembly GCA_023701365.1. Lineage (GTDB taxonomy): Bacteria > Desulfobacterota > Desulfuromonadia > Geobacterales > Geobacteraceae > JAMPXD01. The sequence continues at coordinate 30,182 of JAMPXD010000011.1, read as the reverse complement.
TCGAACCGCGTCCAGAGGGTGTGATTGCGGGAATCGCACCACTCACAGTACCAGACGTAGTAATCTCCCTGGGGTATGATATTCATGATCTGCTCCTTTTGAGGGAATCCGGAAGATCCGTCTGTTCCGGAAAGGAACCAGGTGATCCGGGGTTCAGGCCGCGACCGGCCGGGCCGGGTAGCGGGTAGCGTCGGTCGGCGACTTCTGCCTGTTCAGCACCAGCCCGAGGACCTTTTCCGCAGGAACCATCTGCAGCGCCTTCCTGACGTTGAGAATCGAGGTCTCTCCCTCCTGGACGGTGAACACTATATGGTCGACCAGGGGAGCGAACGCCAGGGCATCGGCGCCGGCCAGGAGCGGCGGGACATCAAATATGACAAAGCGCTCGGGATAGCGGGATTTCATCTCCTCGACGAGCTCCCGCATCTGGGGTGAGCCGAGGAGCTCGCTGCTCCCGGTTATCGGCCGGCCGCCCGAGATGACCGTCAGCTTCTCGATTCCGGGCCAGGTAATCAAGTCGGACAGCGGGGCGTCATGGAACAGGTGGTCGATCAGCCCCTTTTCACTCTGATAGCCGAGGTAGCGGTGGATCATCTGCTGCCGCAGGTCACAGTCCACCAGGAGAACCGTGTGCGAAAACTCCTGGGCCAGGGTAATGGCGAGGTTGAGGGCGGTAATGGTCTTCCCTTCCCCGGGAGCGGAGCTGGTGACCATCAGGGTGTTCCCCCCCCTTTCCTTGCAGCGCTGGAGGATCTGGGTGCGGAGCATCCGGTAGGCGTCCGTTTCCGCCGAATCGGCGGGGTGGTGGAGGATGCAGCGGTTCGCCGCGACCGTGGCGGGGGCAAGGTTCACAGAACGGGAGACCGAATAGTCCGGAGAGTGCCAGCCGCTCCTGGGCTTCCCCTCAGCCGCCGGCGCGGCCGACGGCAGCTCCTCCCGCTGCGGCGGGGTGGCAGTGCGGCGCGACGGCAGCAGCCTGCCGATGCCCCTTCCCCCTTTTTCCTTCTTCGCCGGGATGCCGTGCGCTTCCCCGGCCTGCGGAGCCTCCCTTTCCGGCTGCGCTTCGGCTATTTTCGGGCTCTCTTTCTTGATCTTTATCATTGGTTCCTCCTAGATGACCAGCCGGCGAAGCAGCTTGGCCCAGACAACGTTCAGGTCCATGACGAGAAAATGGACGACGAAGAGTCCTACCGTGATGCAGGCTGAAGCACCGGCAAGGAGAAGCTTGCCCCTGCCGCCGCGCCGGGCCATGTCCTCGGCCGTGACGATCTCCGGGATGGCGGCGAGTACCGGAAAGCCGGTCGCCCTGGCAAGGGCATCGGTGCCGCGGACCGAATGGTCGCTGTATTCCAGCAGGGAGGCGGTGCCGACACCGGCGCCGAGGGCAAGGATCACGCCGATCAGCAGGATCGCCGGGACATTCGGGCTGACCGGCTTTTCCGGCAGCCTGGCGGAGTCGATGATGGTGAAGCGCTCCCCCTTCTGCTCCTTTTCCAGGCCGTGGGCGACCCTGGCCTCCATGTACTTTTTCGATAGGTCGTCGAATTTCAGCTGCAGGTTGTTCCGCTCCACCAGGAGCGCCTTGTATCCCTCCTCGACCCGGGGCGTAGCCTCGATCCGTCGGCTGTAGCCTCCCCTCTTCTTCTCCAGGGCCGCGATCTGGCGATTGACCGACTCGATATCGTTGCGGGCGCTGGCAAGCTGGGAGGCGAGGGTGATGTAGGCGCTGTTGTCCGGCTTGGCCCCGAGCCCGTCCTGCCCCGCTGCGCGCATGCGTTTCTCCAGCTCGGCGATTTCGAGCCTGGTCTTTCTCACGTCGGGATAGTCCTCGGAAACCCGGCTCAGCAGGTTGCCGAGCTGGACCCTCAGCTCGTTCAGGCGGGTCTTGTCCTGGCTGGCGGCATCGGTGGGAATGGTGGCGAGCTGGGCCTGGAGATAGCCCTCGCGCTCCTTGATGGAACGGAGCTGGACGGTCAGCTGGGCGATGTCGCGGTCAACCCGGTCGAACTCCTGGTAGTTGAACTGGGACAGCTCGGGGAGCGCGTTGATGTTGCGCCCCTTGAAGTCGGCGATCCTGGCCTCGATGGCCGCCAGCTGTCCCTTGACTCCCGTCATCTCCGCCTCCATGAACTGGGAGGTCCCCTGGGTCTGCTGCGCCCGGACCCTGAGGTTTTCCTCCAGGTAGAGCGAGGCGAGGACGTTGGCCACCTGCTGGACCGTGTTGGGGTTTTTCCCCTCGTAGGAGAGGGTGAAGGCGATGGTGGCCGGGGTCGGCCTGCCGGTGCGGGGATCGATCACGTCGGCGCTGACGGTCTCGAACTTGATGTCCTTGCGCATCCCGGCGATGATCTCCTCGGTCGTCCTGGTCGACTTCATGTCGGCGTAGAGATTGAACCGGTTGATGATCTCCAGGAGCTTGGGGGTGCTCATGATCCGCTGGTTGATGGTATGGAGGCGCTGTTCCGCGTACCCGGTGACGGTGGAGGTCACGTAATCACGGGGTATCTCCTGGTCCTCGATGAGGATAGTCGTGGTGGAGCGGTACTTGGGCGGGATCGCCAGCGCGATGATGACTGCGGCGACGAGGAGGGTGACCGCCGGGATGACGATGCTCCACTTCCTCCGCTTGACGATCGCGATCAGATCGTGGAGGTTCTTGATTTCAGTTTCCATGCGCTACCTCATTGTTTTTGGTTGCAGGTGACGGTTTCACCATTGGTCCAGGAACGGATAGCGAACCGTAAGGCTCACCAGGATCGAATTGCGGTCGGCTGTCGTGCCGGACTGCCTGTATTTGGCCGTGAGATAAGAATAGGAGGTATCGACCGCCATGTTCCTGTTGATCTGGTATTGCAGGCCGGCGTTGAAGCGGAGATACTCCTCGTCGATCCTGAGGGAGGAGCCCATCGATCTGCTCGCCTGGTACCCCAGCGCCAGCGAGGCGGAGAAGTCCGGGGAAAAGGAATGACGGTAGTCGAGATCGACCTTGTCGCTTTCCGTGGTCCCGCTTCTGCTCGACGCAACCGTTACGTCCCGGTTGTAGGTCAGGGTTCCCTTATCCTTTTCGCCCCGGACGGAAACTGCAGCCCTGGCCACCCAACCCAAGCCGCTGTTCGATTCCCTGGTCATGGTGGAGTCCGATTCAACGTCAAATTCCGCATCCGTGTAGCGTCCCCCGGCGTCGGCCGAAACCTCCCAGGTCTCGCTGATCGACCAGCCGAGCCCCAGGGTGGCAGAGTAGTTGTCGGCCATCGAGCTGGTGAACTCGTATCTGGTGAAGTTGAAATTGGCCCTTCCATTCATGGCGGGGAGGTAAGCCCGCAGGTCGTGCACATACCCGGCGCCGGCTCCGTGAATCCTGTTGTTCGACAGCTCCAGGCCGTTGAAATCCTCCTGCTGATAGAGGTAGGAGAAGTTTGCGCTGCTCTTCTCGGCCAGGGCGTAATAAGCCGCCGCGGAATAGTTCTGGTAATCGCGGCCGACCGCGTTGATCACGATTCCGTCCTTCTCCAGGTTGCGGTCCGGCCGGTGGTCGATCGTGTAGGCCGCGTTCAGCTCGAACTTGAGCCTCGGGTCGAGGAGATAAGAGGTACGGCCCCGGTATTTCTGGTTGAGCGCCGAGACACTCCCCCCCCTGTCGCGGTAGATGATTTCGTCGACACCGGCGACCAGGGTGGCTTCGAGCCTCTCATCCTTCGCCGCAAGCTCGACGCGGGGCGACAGGGTGGTGACGAAGGCCCTGTCGGGCGCCGAGCTGGAGAAGAAGATGTTGTCGTTGTACTCCTCCTTCACGGCCAGGGAGGGAATCAGGTCGTAGCGTTCCCCCCGCGCCTCCCCGGAGAACAGAACTGGCATCGTCATCATGGCGACCAGGAATGGAACTCCGGCTCCCCTGGTCCCCTTGCGGAACTGCTCAAATAGCTGCGGCATCATCCAGGCATCCCCTCGCGCAACCGGTTCAGGGAACCACGATGACGTCGCCGCGCCTGAGCTCGATGTTCATCTCCAGGTTGTCGCCATCCACCACATCGTTGTAGCGGAAGGGGATGGAGACGGTCTGGCCCCCTTCCTTGCGCAGGACCTTGATCTTGTTCCGGCTGGCGAACGGGTTCAGCCCCCCCGCCATGGCAAGCGCCTGGAGGACGTTCACATTGGCGTTGAGGACCTGCCGTCCCGGCGCATTGACCCTGCCGATCACATATATCATCATGCTGTTCGACTGCTTGACCTCGACGGAAAGCTCCAGCTCCGGGATAAAGCGGGTCAGCCTTTTCGCGAGCTCGTCCTTGACCTGGGCGACGGTCCGGCCAACGGCTGCGGTCTCGCCGATCAGGGGGAAGGAGAACGTGCCGTCGGCCAGGACCACCACGGTCCGGGAGAGGGCCTCATCCTTCCAGACCGAAATATCGAGGACGTCGCCGGCGCCGATCAGGTAATCGCTGCCCGTCCCGGCGGGAACGGAAGCGGCGCTGGCGGCGGTGGCAGCCGGAGCAGATCCGCCATCCTGACCTGCGGCCTCAGCTTCGGCGGGGGCGGGCTTGCCGGAGGCCTCAGGCGCGGCGACTTCGGGATCCTTCCAGAGGTCCCATTTGGCGGAATCGCCTTTCGCGCCTCCCCAAGATGGTGCGGCAAGTGATAACATCAGGCAGATACTGGCAATCGCGGCATTTCGTACGGACATGGTCATCCTCTATTCTTGCTGGGTTTGTATTCCGGCTCAGGAACGAACGCCATGCTAGCACCCTTTGGTTACAGCGCTGTCACAGCTCGTTAAAAGTTAGATGAAATCGTCACGAGTTATCTGGCACCCGCCGGGGGTGCCCCTGCACAATCTGTCACGGGCTCAGCTTGCCTTCCCTTTCTCCATGACGGACCGCTGCCAGCCAGAGGAGGAACGGCAGGAAGTACGAGGAGAAGAGATGGACGGCGGCCGATAACCTGAGCGCGCCCTCCACCTGGAATGCCGACAGGAGGACGTTGCCGGTGCGGAACGCCTGGTGCCCGAACCAGAGGAGTGGAAGTCCCCCGGCAACCCCGAGGAGCTTCCGTCTCGCCGTGATCGTCCCGGTCGCCAGGATGAGGGCGAGAAAGGTCACGACGTTGAAGGTCTGGTAATAGAGCGCCAGTCCGGCGGCGAGGTCGATCGGGCACCCCGCCAGCCTGAAGAGAAACCTGATCGGGTAATCGCCGGCGGCAACGTACCGGCGGTTCAGGAGGAGCCAGGGGAGGAAGAGGAGACCGGAAATCACCGCCGCGCGGGCCATGAAAGCGAAGGACCCGTTCCCGGTCCGCCCCGATGCCGAGCGGTGCCAGACGAGGCAGGCGATGACGACCGCGAGCACCGACAAGACCTGGCCCAGGTAGACATGGACGGCCTCGAACAGAGCGGGCCGGGCGGCGCCGACCGCCACTACCGCGGCAAGCCGGACGATGTTCACCGCGTTCAGCAGGGGGAGGCCGCACAGCAGCCCGAGCGCCTTCCTCCCCGGCGGCGCGGGGGAGGCGAGGACGAAGGACGAGTACAGGAGCGCCATGTAGAGAGGGGTGCACTCGGTGACGATCCGGACCCGGAAACCGTCCAGGGTCAGCAGGTCGCCGGCCACGCCGGGGCTCATCCCGAGGAGGCCGAGGAAGCTCCCTGCCGCCGCGGCGGTGCTCTGGTTCAGGGGAGCGAAGAGATGCTCCGGTGCCCAGGAAGCCGCCGCCACGAGCAGGGTGCAAAGGAGCAGGAATCTCAGGCGGTGCTGCTTCGTCATGGCGTTTCAGAACCTTAGGGGTAACTATTCAGCACTTGCTAAATCAGAACTCCCCCTGGCCCCCTCTTAACTTAAGAGGGGGGATACAATCCTCTTCCCCTTAAGTTAAGGGGAGGCTGGGTGGGGTCATGAGAAACCCATCAAATCTTCGCCAGCATCTTCCGCGCCTCTTCCTTCCCCGCAAACTCCTTCGCCCCGGCAACCGCTTTCGCCAGGTGCTGCTTCGCCTCCGCGGTCCGCCCCGCCTTGTAGAGCGCCATTCCCGCATGATAGTTGACGACCTGATCCTCGGGGGCCTTGGCCCGGGCACGGCTCAGAAGGTCAATAGCCTTGCCGGTATCCCCCTTCTTGCAGTAGATCCAGCCCAGGGTATCGAGGACCGTCACCTCCTCGGGCCTGATTGCCTCGGCCTTCCTGGCCAGGGCAAGGGCTTCGTCCAGCTCCTTCCCGGTTGCAGCGCTTTCGCTCAGGAGAAAGGCCAGGTTGTTGGCGGCCAGCCAGTTGTCCGGCCTGATCCCGAGGGCCTTGCGGTAGCTCTCGATCGCCTGCGGATAGTTTCCCTGCGCGCCATGGACCTGGGCAAGGAGGTCGTAGGCGAGCTCATCGCCGGAATTCCGGCCGATCCGCCCTTCGCAGAGGAGAGCCGCCTTGCCGTACTGCTTCTGGCTGAGATAGAGGCCGACAAGGGTCGAAAGAAAGACGTCGGACTTCTGGTTCAGGCGCACCGCCTGCTCCATTTCCGTGATCGCCCGGTCGGCTTTCCCCTGCGCCAGATAGAGCCCGCTGAACTTGACGTAGCCTGCCGGCAGCTGCGGCGCCCGCTTCTTGAGCTCCGCGTACTGGGCCTGCGCCCCCTTGAAGTTCCTTTCCGCGAGGAGGATGTCCCCGAGATCGGCCCGCGACTCCAGATCATTCGGGTTTTCCGCGATCAGCTTTGCCAGCTGCTCCCCGGCCTTGCGGAGCTCCTTCTGCCCCGCATGGATCCGGGCCGCGATCCGCCGGGTCTCGCGGGAATCGGGATCGAGCCTGATGGCCTTCTGCAGGGCCTCGTTCGCCAGGTTGGCCTCCCTGTTCAGCAGGTGCGCCTCGGCAAGCCTCAAGTAGCCGACCGGAGAATCGGGGTTGTCGGCGATCACGGCGCGGAACGCGGCGACCGCATTGGCGCCGTCACCTTTCAGCAGATGGATGCTCCCCTTGGTGAACTGGGCCTCGACATTCTTCGGGCTCGCCTTCAGCACCTCATCAGCATACCTGCCGGCCTCTTCGAGTTCCTGCCTCGACTGGTGCACCTGCGCCAGTGTGTTCTTCGCCAGGATCAGGTCGGGGTCCTTCTCCTGCCTGCCGAGACCCAGGCACTCCTTCAGGGCCGCGATCCCCGCATCGCCCCTGTTCGTGTTCAGGTAGAGCTCCCCCAGGGCCAGCCGGAGCCTGATGCTTTCCGGGAGGAGGGCGATCCCCTCCCGGAATTCGCGCTCCGCCTCGCCGGCCCGGTTCCGCGCCGCGTAGAAGCCGGCCACCCCGATCCGCTTCTCCTCGTTCCGCGCGTCAGCGGCAAGGATCTCCTTCAGCGTCCTGACCGCGTCGCCCTCCTTGCCGGCGCCCCAGTAGAGGCCAGCCAGGGAGAGCCGGTGCGCCGTGTTCCCCGGCTCCAGCTCGATCACCCGCCGCATGAGCTCCGCGGCAGCGTCGACCCTCCCCCCCCGCGCATGGATGCCGGCGAGGGAGAGGTGCAGTGCCGTCGATTCCGGGTTGGCCGCGATCCCCTGGCGCAGTATCCCCTCAGTCCTCAGGATATCCTTGTCGTGCTGGTAGATGGCCGCCAGCAGTAGATAGCCATCGGCCTTCCTGACCCCCTGGCCGACCACCCCTTCCAGGTAGGCGCGGGCCTTCGCCGTCTCCTTGCTCGCCACCAGGGCGGCCCCCTTGAGGAGCAGGCCGTCTTCGCTCTTCGGCTCCCGCGCGAGGATCAGCTCGGCCTTCTCCATCGCCTTGGCGGGCTCCTGCGCCATCAGGAAAAGCCTGCCGAGCTCGTTCTGCGCCTTCAGGTGTGCCGGGTCGAGCTCCGCTGCCTTGGTGAAGCTGGCGAAGGCCTGCTGGAAGCTCCCCTTCTTCACCTCGACCAGCCCCACCATGTAATAGGCGTCGGCAAACTTGGGGTCGATCTGGATGGCGTTCTTGAACTCCAGGGCGGCCTTGACGTAATCCCCCTTGTCATAGAGCTCCTTCCCCTTGCCGAAGAACTTCGCCTTCTTCGCGTCCGGGCCGCTGCAGCCGAGAACGAGGGCGGTGCAGGAACAGGCGACCAGCCACCTGAGTGAATGTTTGCTGTTGAACATGTTAACCTCCGTTAAACGTAAGAGTTTCGAGTTTCGAGTTTTGAGTTTTGAGTTTATGGTTCTTAACATGAAACTTTGAACTCGAAACTCAAAACTGCTTACCGCGTTCCCAGGACCAGCAGCGACACCACCGTCGCCCCGGCGATCCTGTCGAATCTTCCCCCCAGCTCGGCGAGCAGCAGCTCGTAGCTGAAATAGAGCATGATGACCTTCGCGGCAACCAGCCCCAGGTGGAAATCCTGGAGCTGCATCAGCGGCAGGTTGGGAATGACCGCGACGATCAGCAGGACCAGGAAGTCGAGCGGGGTGCTCCTGAACCCCCTTTTTCTCCGGGAAAACTTGGAAATGAGGATGATGCCCAGGGCGAACACCCCGAACAGGGCATTGTAGACCCGTGTCCATGGCAGTTCCGGCCAGGGGGGGACCGAGGCATCCCCCAGATAGACGGCAAACGGGATCAGCAGGTAGAGGGCCGGCCGCAACACGATGCAGAGACTCTTCCTGCCGACAAACCAGGCGATGGCGATGACGGCGGCAAGCGAAACTGCTCCCCAGGTCACGTAGCCCGGGACCTCTGCGGGGAGAAAGCAGGCGACCAGCAGCAAGAGCGGCACCCCGACCGCGAACCCCCTCAGCAGGATGCGGTAGATGCAGCCGCTGTCCCGCAGCTTCCTCAGGTTGCCGGCGATGACGATGTCGAGGAGGTCGAACCGCTTCACCCGCCAGCCGCTCCGGCGGGCCCAGGCGAAGAAGGAGATGACGGCGGCGGAGAACAGCAGGTATCCCCCGAGCAGGAGCCAGTCGGAATGGAACCGGAACGAGACGGCGGAGAGGACCAGGACGGTCTGGATCAGGTAGATGACCAGGACCGACTCCGGGTGGCGCAGCCCGAGTTCCAGCAGGACATGGTGAAAGTGATTCTTGTCCGCGGCAAAGGGGGAGCGTCCCTGGACGATCCGGGTGATCATCACGGTCAGGGTGTCGAGGACCGGGAAGCCGAGCAGCACCAGGGGGAGGAGCGGGCTCAGGGCGCTGTTCCGCTGGGTCAGGGCGAGGGCCAGGGTGACCACGGAGAAGCCGAGCAGTTGGCTCCCCGTATCCCCCATGAAGATCGTGGCCGGGTGGGTGTTGAAGCGGAGAAACCCGAAGATCGCGCCGATGAAACCGAGGGCGGCCAGGCCGATGGCGTGGTCCCCCTCCAGGTAGGCGAGGTAGGCGATGCAGCAGAAGGAGAGCAGCGAAATCCCCCCGGCCAGCCCGTCCAGCCCGTCGCTGAGGTTGATGGCGTTGGTGACCCCCATGATGGCGATTATGGTGAACGGCACCGCGAACCATGTGGGGAGGAGGGTATTGTCCGGCAGCAGCCCGCCGAGGCTGCGGATCACCACCCCGCCTGAGAGGACGACGATCAGGGCCGCGATGAACTGGCCGAGGAACTTGACCCGCGGGCTCAGTCCCCGGAAATCATCGGCCAGGCCGAAGCCGACCAGCACCGCTCCCCCCGCGAGAAAGGGGCGGAGCAGGCTGTCGCCGAGATTGCAGGCAACGACCGGGACGAAGGCCCCGAGCGCCATGGCGGCCCCGCCGATGCGCGGGATCGGCAGGGCATGAACCTTCCGTTCATTCGGCATGTCCAGCACATTGCCGTAGACCGCAAGCCTGCCGAAAACCGGGATCAGGGCGATGGTGATCAAGACTGAAATGAGAAGCGTGAACAGAAAGATCATATGCTCTCTTTACCCGGCAGGCATGCATCCAGTACCGGGACGATCTGCCGCGTGAACGCCTGGAGCCGCGCCTCGGCGGCCTCCACCCCCTCGTCCTGATAAACCGGGGTAATCACCCGGACCAGCGCTCCGTCGGTTCTCTGTCGTGTCAGGGCATCCCAGAAGGTGAAGAATTTCATTTCATAGATGTCCGTCAGGATCCGTCCGCGCTGGGGAAACCAGTAATAGACCAGGTCCGTTTTCCCCCCCATCTGCATGAAGGCGCGCCTCACCCTGATCCCGCCCCGGCCGTCGCCGGAAGGGACGGTCACATTGCCCGACTCCTTCAACTCCCAGCCGCTTCCCGGCAGGCAGGAGGCGGGGGAATGGATGGAGCCCCCCTTGCGCTGGGTCTCGTAGTAAGCCGTGTAGAAATTGACGTTCTTCCCTTCGCGGTTCCGGTAATCGATGATCACGTAGTCGGAAAATTCGAGCGCGTCCCGGAACAGCTGCTCCATCTCTCGCCGGATGCCGGTCCACTCCCCCACCTTCTCGGGAAATTGCGCGAACGACTTCTTGATCGGGACCTTCTCCCGGAACTCCACCCCATGGGCCAGGGCCAGGGTTGCCCCGAGAACGGCCACGGCGGCGAGGAAGCGGGGAACGACCGAAATGACCGCTACTTTGCCATCTCGTGCAGAGGCTCCCCAATCTGCCGGGGCATCATGCACTTTCGCCACCTCAGGTAGCGCGGGGAACAGCCTTTTCAGCAGCCACATTTCGAGAAGAAGCAGGCCGAGACTGAACATGAAGATGAACCAGCCGGAGAAGTCGTGGAAGAACCCTTCCGCAACCGCCGGTCCCCAGAACTGGTAAAGGATGCCGACGGAAGCGATGCGCATGCCATTGGTAATCACGGAGACAGCGACGGCGGAAAGGACTAGCACGACCTTTTTCCATAACGGCGCCCTGAAGTAGTAAGCCAGCAGGATACTCAGCACGATCAGCGGGAAAAAATAGCGAAGGCCGCTGCAGGCGTCCACCACCTGGAGCCTGGTGAATCCCAGGTCGATGACGTTCCCCTCCCGGTAAGCGGCCAGTCCGTACCAATGCATCATCGCAACCCCCATCTTTGACGAGAGCAGCTTGAGCTGGAGGGTAAGATTATTGTTGATGAATCTGGGGAAAGGGAACATGGTGATCAGAAAGAGCAGCGGGAATGCGGCGATTTTCAGCTTGTGCCATCCCAGACATATCCAGACGAAGCCGGTCAGCACGAACCAGGAACCCAGGTAGATGGTATAGAACTCGCCGCCCAATTCTCCCAGCCAGTAGAAGGCTATGCCGAGCAGCAGCGGTGCAAATCCGGCCCAGGAAGATACCGCCGGAACAGACTGCAGCGCTGCCCGTTTTTCCCAAAGCAGATAAAGGACGATCAGCGGCACAAAGTAGCAGTAATTATTGTCCTCCCGCTGCCAGCTGCTCCACAACACCCTGTAGGCAGGATAAAAAAGCAGCATGAAGAGGACCAGGGAACTCACCGCACAGATCAAGGCCGGCAGGCGGCCTCTCCCTTGCCGCGCAATGTTTCCGTTCATTTCCGATGAAACGTATTGAGCCACTTGAAGAACTCTCCTTTATGTTAATGCTCTCCAGATCCGTTCGGACGCCCGACCATCCCAGAGGGGGGGGATCGTCGCAAGCTCGCGCTTGGCGAGGCTGTTCCGATAGGCAGTCAGAATCGTCTCCTTCGTCGTACCGGCAAGGACATTTGTTCCCAGCTCCACGGTGACAGGCCGTTCAGTGTTGTCCCGGATTGTTACGCATGGGACCCCCAATGCCGTAGTCTCCTCCTGGAGTCCGCCACTGTCGGTCAGGACTGCCTCAGCATCCATCCATAGAAAGAGCGACTCCTTAAACCCGAGCGGGGGGAGGAGATGCACCTGATCAGCCATCCGGATGCCGAACTCTGCCAGCTTGCCGCGGGTTCGGGGATGAACAGGGAAAAAGACCGTCCGTTCCCGGGCCAGCTCGTTGACCGCATCGGCAATTTGAGCAAGGGTATCCCGGTTGTCGACGTTGGCTGGACGGTGCAGAGTCAGGAAGAGATACCTGCCGGCTTTCTCCTTGAACGGATAGCTGGCGAATTCCCTGGCCTCGTTTCTATCAAGCCGTCGGACCTGATAGAAAAGGTTATCGACCATAACATGCCCGACGGTGTGAATTCGTTCTGCAGGTTTTCCTTCGCGGCGGAGATTATCCGCACCGCTCTCTTCGGTAACAAAAAAATAGTCCGAAATGGCATCAGTCACCATCCGGTTGATCTCCTCCGGCATCGAGAGATCGAAGCTGCGCAGCCCTGCCTCAACGTGGGCGACGGAGATCTGCAGCTTTTTTGCTACAATGCTGCATGCCAACGTGGAATTCACATCCCCTACCACCATCACCAGGTCGGGCCGCTCCTTCCGGCAGACTTCCTCGAAAGCCACCATGATCTTCGCAGTCTGCACTCCGTGGGAACCTGGGCCAGCCTCCAGATGGAAGGCCGGCACCGGAATGTCCAGCTCATCGAAAAAGGTTTGCGACATCTCGTGGTCATAGTGCTGACCGGTGTGGACGATAGCGCACTCGACACCCTGATGCTTCAGGGACTCCCGGTAGAGAGGGGCAATCTTCATGAAATTGGGGCGTGCCCCGGCAACCAGCAGCGTCTTCATCTCGCTTCCTTTCCAAGAACTGCAATTGGTGAGGGCTTTTCCGGAACCACGCGACGGATGGCGTTGAGGTAACGGTGGGCAAGGGTCTTCCGGTCGAACTCCGCCTCCACGAAGCGTCTGCCGTTCTCTCCCAGCTGCGCGGAGAGATTTTCATCGCGGTCGAGACGGAGGATTGCATCGGCAAGGGCCCGGGCGTTCTCCGGCTCGATGCAGAGTCCGCACTTCCCCTGTTCGACGATTTCCCTGCTCTCTCCTTCCACACCGAGGATAATCGGCCGTTTCATTGCCATCGCCTCGAAGAGCTTCGACGGAATGACCGTCTTGAAGAGCTCGGTCTTCTTCAGGAGCACCATGCAGGCGTCGGAGGCGGCGATGATCTCCGGCATCCGCTCCTTGGGCTGCAGGGGAAGCATGAGAACATTCGCCAACCCCAGCTCCTCCTTCCGCTTCAGGAGGCGCTCCCGCTCTGCCCCGTCACCTGCGAGGAGAAAAACGACCCGCTCGTGGTCCCGCAGCAGCTCCGCAGCAGCAAAGATGGTGTCGAGACCGTGAGCCATGCCGTGGGTGCCCATGTAGGACGCCACGAACCGCTCCGCCAGGCCGTGCTCCATTCGGAATCCGTTGTCACGGGCACGGGGTGCGAACTGCTCCAGGTCAGCACCGTTCGTTATCACCGCGATGCGCTCCGGCGCAACGCCACGGCCGGCAATGTGCCGTTTGAAGGCCCGGGTCAGCGCCACCAACCTGTCGGCCCGGCGGTACATGAAGGTTTCGAGCCCCTCCAGCAGCTTTATCACCTCCGCGTTCCGGATCGCCCCCACGGCTATGATCGATTCCGGCCAGAGATCGCGGATTTCCAGTATCCACGGGGTTCTCTTGAGACGTGAGACGAAATAGCCGGCAAGACCGCAGAAGAACTGGGGCGAAGTTGAAATCACCACGTCAACCCCGTGCACGAGAGATGAAAAGAGGGTGGCTGAAACCATGTACGAAAGATAATTGAGGATTCTTCCGGCAAAACCCTTGTTGGCACTGAGATAAGTCTTGACCCGCAGCACCCTGATGCCGTCCTGCTCCTCCCACTGCACCCAGCGGTTGCGAAAGCCGGGATAGAGAAGGCCGTTGGGATGGTTGGGGCTGCAGGTAACCACGGTCACCTGGTGGCCGGCCCTGACCCACTGTCGCGCATTCTCGAACGTGCGGGAAGCGGGGGCGTTGACTTCAGGCGGGAAGTAATGGGTAAGAAAGAGAACGTGCATGGCGGCCGCCTCCTGAATGAATAGCTAGGCGGCCATGATACGAGGGTTATTTGTAGATGATATTACGCGATTGTAAATTTTGCATGAATTGCAAAGGAATGCGGACACCGTGAAAAACCGGCCCTGGCGGGGATCTTTGCTCGCCAAGGTTACGAACGTGTTAATTCCGGCGGCACCGTGATCCTCCATCCGCCGCGGAACGGCAGAGCAGTCCGGCGCTGGATGCTCCTGAGGACGGGGCAGGGAAGCCGGATACCGAACCGGGGGGAGTACCACCCCGTGTCGCACTCAAGGATTGCGCCGACCGTCGAGATGACGGCAAGGGGCCTTTCGTCACTGCTCACGAGTATCGTGTCTCCATCCCGCTTGACGGTGCATGCCGGATGGATGTGCAGCCGCAGCTCGATATCGTGGCTCCCGCGCCCTTCCACCCGGTCGTCCACGGCCAGGGTGCTGCCGGACCAGGTGAACGCACGGTGATGGACCGGACTCCCCGGCAGACGGCGGTAACCGTCGTGGCCGCCCTCGAAACGGAGCGAGCCGTCCGGCCGTTGTTCGAGCCGGGCGTAGAGCGGTCTTGCCCTGCGGGCGCAGCGATGGGCGCCCCAGACCTCCGTCTGGTTTGCGCCGTCGATGGTCAGGGTGTTATGTCCGGCGTTTCCCCGATTGTAGCGGCGGATGTCGCCGTCCAGGTACCGGCAGCATCCCGAATCTACAATCACCCGCTGCCCTGCCAGCGACAGCTCGAAACTGAGCGTATCGCAGTGGGAGTGGCCCGGCTGGTAGTCAGGGCCGACTGGGCCGCAGTCGATAATGAGCCGGTTCCCCGGCACCGGCGCCATGATATGGTAACCGGTGTCGGGAAAGGACCAGCATGGGCCGGACGGTTCCGGGACCCGCAACTCCGTTAGCCGTTGGCAATAGGCGGAAAGTTCGGCCGGGGCCGCCTCGATACCGATAGCGGCGTCGTTGAAGAGGGCGATCTCCCCGTCGGGGTGACGCATGCCGAGCAGATGCGCGGTCATCGCCCCGGTCACCCCGCGCAGCCGCCCGGCAAGCATGCTCAGGTCCCGGCGGGATTCCTTCCGGCAGAGGTTGAGCAGGTCGAGGCAATCCTCCAGGATCATGGCGTGGTACATCGGGCTTCGCTCAAAGTGACCGCCATCCGGGAGAATCTGTTCGCCCAATTCCTCGCTGATGATTTTCAGCCCCTTGCGCAGCCAGCGGTCAGCGTCGTTGCCGGCAAAAAAAAGCCCGGCAAAGAGCAGAGCCTTGCCGTTTTTGAAGTAGTGGTTGGCCAGCAGATGGTACTCGATGGATTGTTCCAGCCAGAGGGTCTGGTCGTAGAGACTATCCAGCCACGGGGCCGCAACCGTGGCCTCTTTCCCCGAGGCAAGGAAATACTTGATCCAGTTGACGATGCGCAGCGACAGCGGGAAAGGTTCCCAGGCATCGACCGTGCCGGGAGCATTGGAGGTGATCCAGGAATCGACAAGGATCCGGGCACTCTCCCTTGACCGGCCAACTTCCTGCAGGTAATCGAAATAATGGAGATTGTAGCACCAGAGTTTTCCGGCAGCGGCGGGATGCCAGTCGATGGTTCCCGGGGAGAAGCGCCGTTCCTCGTTCAGGAAGCGGAAGGCAAATTCATCGGCGAGGGCCATGGTTCGGGGGATAACCGGCTTCAGGCTCACGCCGGAGCGCCGCTGCACCGGGCCGCGGCGCTGCGGCAGCGATGGCCGGCTGAGGCGGCGAATGACCCGGTAGGCCATCTGGCGAGGCTTCAGGTGGCGGAGGGTGTGGAAGTAGCGGGACAACTTTTCCATCATGGTCACCGGCGCGAAGCCATTTCCAGCAGGCGGCGGCGGGCCATCCGGAATCGTTGGTAGTCCTGCGGATTGGCCAGGACATCATCGACCATCCGCCAGAAATCTTTCCGCTCCCTGTCGTCGCGGAGTCGCACCTTGGCGAGCGTCAATAATTCATAATCCTCCACTCCCTCTCGCCACGCTTCCCAACGCTTGCTTGAAATAATCCCGCCGGTTCCTTCATAAATCACGGAAAAATCAGGCCGGGTGCCGTCGAAATCGTCCCAGGCGGTCCCGGTGGAGCCGGTATCGGCGTAAGCCCAGAATCCGATGCCGTTTGCCCCATGCCTGAAAGCCCGCCAGGCCTGGAGCCGATAGCAGTCAAAGGGGTCGCTGCTTTTCCCGCCGCCGCTGTAACTCCAGACATCCTTGCCGGCGCTCTGCAGTTGCCTGACCTTTGGCTGGCCCAGAGCGTCGATGCCGATCTGGTACTGGTCGACTACGTGCATGAGCCGGGAAAAGGTCGCGTCA
This sequence comes from Geobacteraceae bacterium, assembly GCA_023701365.1. Classification (GTDB taxonomy): domain Bacteria; phylum Desulfobacterota; class Desulfuromonadia; order Geobacterales; family Geobacteraceae; genus JAMPXD01. The sequence continues at coordinate 14,069 of JAMPXD010000011.1, read as the reverse complement.
CTGAACCGTCCAAAATCGCCATAGGTCGTGTATACCCTTAATGCCGGATCTATCTCCTTCACAAGTCTTGCGGTCTGGAACAATACCGCGGCGTCCTCTTCGTTCTGCGGTTCGTCAACCGGATAAAAAGCGAATGATGCGGGAGACACGCCTTTCTGTTTCAGGTGAGCTACCCAGCTTTGAATCCACTGCCGGAACTTCTGTTGCCAGCGCGGCGACATGAATGGCTCCGGCGTTCCCAGTGAGCGTCTGCCGGGATCATTAAACGCCAGATAAAACAGGTACTCGCGGGCAAAAGGGTGCAGGCGGAGCACCTTGTCGAACTCCTCATAAGAGCTGCCCGGCCAGGGGAGGTGGTCCGGATGGACCACTATTACATTGATGCGATGGTCGGCCAGGTCAGCTGCAGCCTGTTCCGGAATCGCCCGGATCGGTCGCCAGTTGAGATACGACCAGGCATTGACAGCGAGGTGCGCTGGGCGGGGGATACGAACCGGCCAGACACGGATTGTCAATGGAATTTCCCTGCTGAATGCCGGCGCCGCCAGACGAATCTTTCCGCGATATTCCCCCGGCTCGCTGTCATCACCTCGCACCGTGAACCAGATCTGCCTTGATTCGCCCGGCCCGATCTCCAGGCTGCCATCCCGTAATTTCCGGATAGGATCGCCAACGGTCCTGTAATCAGAGCAGATGACCGGCAATACCTCGCGAACGGCCGGCAGGGGAGCCCGCCTGCCGGTACTGTCAAGCAGTTCGATGGAAACGGCGACCGACTGCTGCCTGCCGGTTGCATTGGCGATCCCGATGCTGTCAGAGAAGGTTCCATCAACAGGCAGTTCCATGGTGAGGCCCTCGGCCGGAATTGTCTCATCAGGCGCAGGAAGCGTCACCGGTGAAAAAACCGTCCACGGGCCCGGATGCCAGACCGTCAAAGTCTCAGAGGATTGGCGGGCAATTACGGCCCGGCGCATGGCAAACATGCTGTCCCTGAGCTGGCCCAACTCGGATCTGGAGGGTTCCCTGTCCAGGCGGTCCAAACGTAACGGCACAGGAGCCGTTTCGTTATTCCCTTTCCCTCCGGCAAGCTGCGATTCCCGGGCCAGCAAGGTCAGAGCCTGCAGATCCCTGGCCAGCGAGTACCGCTCGGTGAGAAAGGCTTCAATCGCCGCTTTCGCCATTGCCGGCCCGGCAGCACGCGGCCGAGTGGCTTGTCCGTAAGAACCCCGGACCTCTATCTCGTCGATAAAGGTGAAATTACCTCCCGGCCTTACCACCAGCAGCACCTTGCGACCAGACGAGTTCAACTGCTTGCTCCGAAACGTCCGCAACTGGTACGCACCGTCGCCGTGATCCTGTCCAATAAGAAGGTCACCCAGATAGCTGTATGTTTCTCCGTCCCTGCTGACAAAGAGGTCGGCCCGCTCCGGATAGGAAACTCCGGCATGCTGCCCCCTGGCGCTGTTGAAGGAGACACTGTCGATAATGGCATCCTTCTCCAGATCTATTTCGATGCGGATTATTCCCGAGTTTTTCCAACCGACCGTTGCCGTCCGGTCACTCCAGAAGTTTCCAGTCGCACGCCGGCCATCGGTCAACTTGCGCGCATCATCGGCACTGTGGGTGAGGTGATAAGAGGCCGCCGGAGAAAACCGGCAGGTTTTTCCCAGCGCAACATTCCGCTGGGATCCGATCTCATCCCCCTTGCTGACCTGACAACCGCCTGCCACAATAACGGCTGGAAACAGCAGGCTAAGCCATAAGCGTCTCATAGATCACCGCCAGTTCCTGTTCATATCCGGCAAAGGAATACTCTCTTTCAATCTTGTTCCGGTTGGCGCTCCCGAATGCCTTTCGCAGCGCGGGCTGATCAACCATCAGGACCATTTTTTCGGCCAGGAGATCCGGGGCGCCGGCCGGGAGCAGGAAGCCGTTTTCACCTTCCCTGACCACCTCGGGAATGGCGCCAACAGCCGTGACTATCACCGGGAGGCCGACGGCCATCGCCTCCAGCAGGGTCAGGGGGAGGTCTTCACTGTGGGAAGGAAGCAGAAAGACATCGGCCGCAGCAAATTCATGCCACTTTTCGCTACCGGCTTTGAGCCCCAGGAACCTGACATTGGATAATCCTGCCGATTGAAACGCTTCCCGCACCAGCTTCTCATTACGCGGCGTGTCGCCCACCCCCATGATCCGCAGTTCGCAGCGCGCGGCAACGACAGGAGGAAGAAGCTGAAGCGCCGCGCAGATGTCCAGCAGCCCCTTCTCCGCCTTCAAGTGGCCCACATACAGGAAGATTATCGGCTCCTCTGCCGGCGGCGCCGCGCAGGGTATTTCCACCCGGACCGCGTTGGGAAGCACGTAGAGCATTGTTTGACAGGCGACGGATTTCACGAAGTATTCACGCGATCCCGGACTCAGGACGATCAGGGCGTGACTGCAATCGAGAAGCTCCCGGATCAGCCGTCGCTTCACGACACCCGCCGACTCCCAAAACCCGCGGAAGCGGCCGCCGTGCAGGTGAAGCAGCACCCGCCTGCGAAAGAGACGGCCGATCAGAACGAAGAGACTTTTTTCGAAGAATGCGCTTCCTGCCGAGGTATGGATATGCAACAGCCGGATGGAAGGGCGCGTCAACAGCTGATACGCCAGGCGGACAGCGAATGAGAAGGAAAGAGCCAGGCGGGCAGCGAGGTGCGGATGCTGGTGGGCGACGTCGAATGAAAGGATCGGATACCTTTCAGCGACCTTGCTCTCCAGAATATCCTTCACCAGCACGCTCTGGCCGCCATAGGGGGGAGGCAGCGGCCCGACCAGAAGGATGACGTCGCTTTTTTTCAAACACCGAGGTTCCATCTGCATCAGCGACATTTCACCGGTCTGTTCAGGATTTCCCCATATACATCCAATGTTCTGCGGGCAATGTTCAAATAGTGAAACTGTTCCCTCGCCTTGTTCGCCCCCCTCTCGCCGATCCTCTGATTGAGTGCGGCATCACCGAGCAGCATCCCCAAACGGGCGGCAATTTCGTCCTCATCGTCAGGATTCACAAGTAAACCGTCGACTCCTTCGTCTATCATGTAAGGAATTCCGCAGATTCGGGAAGCCACGACCGGCACCCCCGCGGCCATCGCCTCCTCAACAGCCATGGGAGCGGTCTCCTGCCGGGAAATGAGTACCAGGCATGCTGCTTCCGAAAGCTCCTCCAGCAGGTATTGCCGATCCAGATTCCCCAGAAATCCGACGGCGTGCTTGATCCCGTTCTCAGACGCATATCGTTTACAGGTTTCCAGATATGCCGGGGACTCTGCCTTCCCTGCGATCCGCAATCGCGCATCCGGGTAGTGTGCGACAACCTTCTTGAAAGTCCTGAGAAGACCGTCGACATTCTTCAGCCGGCTTACCCTGCCTACGTAAAGGATATTCCTCGCCCCGGTCTTTCTGCGCACTTGAAAAAAATCGTCGCTGACAGGGTTTTCGATCGGCCGGCACCTCCCTCGCAGATGGTGCCCGATTTGATCCCGCACATAGGGATTGATGATGATGATTTCGCTTGCCTGCCGGCGCCCTCTCCCCTCAACCGTTGAAAAGACAATGCTCTTGAGAACAGCGGAAAGTCCGCCCGCATGCAGGGCACCCTTTTCGCTGATGCCGTGAACAGTGAGAACGCATGGCTTTTTGTAGCCGAGACTCCATCCAGCAACCCCTTGGAAATGAGCCAGATCCGGCCTGATATCTTGCAGGCAGGCATGAACTCGACGCCTGTACAGGTTCCAGTAGCTCAGAAAAGCCGGAATAAGGGGCATCGACAGCCAGTGGATGGTCAACCCGTCCCGCACTTCCTTGCTCGATTTTCGCTCAGGAGAGGGGGAGACGATATGAATATCCATGTCGCTCAACTGCCGCAGTCCCGTCACCAGGTTGGAAGCCACCCCTTCTACCCCACCGGTAATGACACCGGCCTTGCATGGGAAATTTGTGACCATCGCCAGCCGCAATTTCATACCCCCGCCTCATGCCGCTGGTCATCCGGAATCGGCAACTCTTCCCGGGAGGGCGCCTTGCGGATGACGAATTCCGCAGCCAGTCCCAGCCCTATCATGAACCAGAGGACCGAATTCTTTGCCTGGGATAACAACAATCCTGAAATCAGCATACCCGCCAGCGAAACCGCTATTGCGTAACCAATACGGAATTTGCCTTCCCGGACCGGGTAAAGGCAATGCGCCTTGTCAATTTTCCTGAGTGAGGCAAACGTCCGGAAAATGATGACAAAGAACAGAATAATGCCGAAAATGCCGTTTTCGACCAGGAATTGCAGATACATATTATGGGCGACTACGGAAAAGTTTTCGTTGAAATTCCCCATTCTGGCATTGTTGCTGCTCAGGAAAAAGGCTCTACCGAAGTTCCCCGGACCAACCCCCAGGGCAAGATTCTCGTAAGCCAGTTTGAGGCCTGCCTGCTGCAGGTTCCTGCGATTGTCCATGGAGGCGCTCTGATGGATCTCCCTACCGGTAAAAATAGTGCCGATTCTTTCCCAGTAAGAGCCGGGGGCCATTACCGCCAGCGCTGCCACGACAACGATTCCCGCCATGGTCGTCTTAACGGACGGCGATCTCAGGTAGATCAGCACCAAGACAAAAATCAACGCCAGAAACCCGCCACGCGAACCAGTGAGGACGATGCCGAGTGCCAGCAGGGCAAAACAGCCGCCGGCGATGAACCTGGCAACGAGCCGCTGCGAAGCTTTAAGCCAATAGACTGCCAGGGGAAGCCCCGAGACAAAGAGGAGTGCGGTATCGTTGGGATCCCCCCGCAAGGTGGCGACCCGCTTTATCATCTCGGTGTTTATGCGAAACGTTCCGGTCTTGTACTGGTACACCGCCATCAAGGCACCGACCGTCAGGCCGGCCAGGCAGTAAATAGTGAGCTTCTTCAGGTCCCTTTCATCCCGGACCACCATGACCAGCATGACAATCAGAAGAAAGCCCTTGCCATAGTTCATGATCTCCTGGATTGATTTTTCCGGATCAATGCCGAAAAGCGCTGAAAGCGACATCAGCATCACGGTAACCATCACGAGAGCGATGATCAAAAACGGTATCCGTTGCCATTTCTTGCGGACCAGCATGACAATGGCGAGACAGAGCCCCATCTGCAGCGGCAAATGTACGGCCGGCGGTCCAAGCCGGTCGACCAGAGGCCCGTGCAGTATCATGACCACCAGCCAGAGCCCCATTGCATCCACAACGGAAAAACAGGTGATGATCAGTATGGCCACAACGAAAAGAGGTGTTATCATAGTCAGCCTGCGACCTTGACCAGAAATTTGGTGATCCGTAGAGGCATGCGGGAGAGAACGGTCCAGGCTATCTTCCGCCTGAAATGACGTCTGCCGTGGATCTTTGCAAGAAGGTCCCGCGCAAATCGCGCATTTCCCGCCAGGACATTGTCAGTGGCCATCCGCATGAGTGAGTTGTCCAGATAGAGCCGCAGGTAGTGCCTTGCCTCTCCGTCGAGCCGACCGGATTCCATGGCTTCCCCGGCGGCGGCAACAAACGACCACTCCCTTTCCTGACGATGACTGCCGCAGGTCCTGTTCGAGGCATCCCGGTGATAGCTGGCACCGGTCCTGTGGCTGAAGGCGATGGGGAAATGAAGGGCGATCCGTCCCCACAACGAGGTGTCTTCCCCGTATTTCTCCCCCTCCACAAAACCACCTGCAGATTGAAAGATCCTCTTGGGAACGCATACGGCCGATGAATTAATAATGGGTCCCCCCAATGCGACACTCTTGAAGTAATCCGGGACAATTCCCTCCCACGGCGGAGCCGGCATCCCCACAGGCGTCGGGTTGATCACGTTGCCGTTCGCCTCTATGATCCTGAAGGCAGAGCCATAGGCACCTGCAGTCGGGAAGCGCTCCACCAGTCCGTTCAGGATCTCAAGGTGACACGGTTCCCACGCATCATCGGCATCCAGAAAAGCGATGTGGGTTCCAAGGGCCTCTGCCACGCCCCTGTTGCGAGCAGCTGAAACCCCCCCGTTTTTCTGCCGGATCAGACGGAGCCGCTGGTCTGAATATTCCAGAACACGCGCCGCACTGGAGTCGGTCGAGCCATCATCGACCACGATAACCTCGAAATCCCTGAGCAACTGGCCAAGAACGGAATCCAGAGCCCTGCCGATATGGACTTCCTTGTTGTAGAGCGGGATGACTACCGAAAATCTGACCTGATCAATCATGCACAGCTTCCTTTGGCCGGGGTGCTGCAATACGGGAAAATATTTCGGCGTACGCGCCAAGCACTGTTTCCCGCGAGAATAGCGGATACAGTTTCGCAGAACTGAAACGGTCATCCAGCGCACCCCGCTCCCAATGCCTGTAAAGCTCGGAAAGGGCCGAGGCGATATCTTCCGGCCGGCCGCCGGCCGCCGCCAACCCTCCGCCGTGCTTGCCAAGCAGGTCCGCCAGGGTCCCGACAGCGGGAGAAACCGCCAGGATCGGCCGGCCGGAGCGCACATAGTCGACGAACTTCGACGGCAGAAATATCCCCTCGGCAACCAGGGCCTCAATGATCACCAGGACGTCTGCGCCGGCGAGCACACCGGGCATTTCCGTATAGGGACGGCCCTTCTCGATTCGTACCACACCTTCCACCCCGTTTGCCATGGCTGCGGCGGCAACCTCATCCGGCCTGTCCACGATAAAGACGACCGAAACCCCCGCGGCCGGCCTGACCCTGTCCAGAAACAACCTGACCCCGCGGAGAAAGCTTTCAGCCGAGCGCGGGGCGCGCAGGCTCCCCGCATGCATCAGGGTGAAACTCGCATTTCCGGGCGGAGCCTGCCCCCCCTTGTCCAGGGCTATGTGAGGGACTGCGGTACTTTTCCCGCTGATATCAGCCGGCAGATATCCGGCAACATAGTCGCGCAGGCGCTCACAGGGGAAGGTATGCCAGGCAGCCCTCTCGGCCACGGCGCGATAATACCTGGTCGTCCAGTACCCCAGCGGCGCAGCGCTCCCCCCCCCACCCTCGTAAGGGGCTGGAAACTTCTCCCAGGGGGAAGGATCGTTCCAGTTGGCGATCCATGGTATGCCGGTTTCCCCTGCCACGATGAAGGCGGCCAGATGTGCCTCAGCGGGAAGCGCCCGGGAGATGATAAAATCGTACTTCCTGTGCGCCGTCAGCCGCAGAGCCTCTGCGGCAGCAGGAAGTGCCCACCGTACGCCGGCAACGACATGCCCGGACCGAACAAGCCCCGAAAGTCCCCCAAACAGCCGGTTCAGCAGGGTTCTCTCCCGCTTGGCAATGCTTGTCGTGCAGGAAGCGACAGCTCGCCATGCATCGTTGTCGTTCGGATACCAATGTGTCAAACCGGACATCGATATTACATCGAGCTTCCATCCCGCTTCCAGGGCAGCCAGCACCAGGTTGGCGTTGACAAACGCCTCCGGGTTGCCGGGGGGGTAGCAGGATGGGGCAAACATGAGGATGCGCGGCGCCCGGCTGTTCTCAGTCATAGAGCGGCACCAGTTTCTCGTGCGGCGCGTGCCATTTCATCCTGCAGCGATGCCAGATGAAACAGGCTGATGGAAGAACCAGGAAAAGGTTCACGCCAAGATAACTGAATGTGACCCCCAGACTTGCATATTTTTCCCCGAGAAGGACCATGGCACCTGCCTGAACGATGGCGGCAACAACGGATACCGCAAACAGAGGCTCCTGCTTGTGGGCGCGCAGATAAATCGCAAGACCGCTGATGACGACCTGGACAGAAACCGCGGCGAACAGCAGCGCCGCATGGGCTGAAGGGATGAAGCGCTGCCCGATCGGGGAATATGCCTGCAGCATCCGAATAAGCGCCCATCCGGCACACGCGCCGAAGGTAACGACGGCGAGAGACTGCACCAATATGCGTCGGAACAGGCTGTCGAACTCGGACCACGCGCGCCTGGCAGCCAGCTTGCCGAATTCCGGAGAGCTCGCCATCAGCCAGGTCAGCGAGCCGGCCAGCAGCGCGTTCGAGGCGCCCATGGTCATTCCCATCTGGCCGGCGATGACCGGCCCGTGGAAATGAAAGAGAACCGGGTTAAACAATTGGAACACAAAGTACCCGGCAATCCACGAGATTGCGATCTTCCACTGCATCGGCCAGATCTCGCCCATCCAGTCGATGGCGGCAACTTTCGCGGTCTTCGTTCGATCCGCTTTGAGCCCCTTCCATGCCAGCCGAAGCAACTCGGGCTTCTGCCGGAAGAGATACAGCCAAGAGACGACAATATTGCCTGAAGTCACGGCGGAAACCGCATAGAGACCACCATGGAGCCCCATGACGAGCCAGGAAATACACGAACCGACTATCGCTCCGACCATGTAGCGGTGGCTGGTTGTTGCCACGTCGCCGCTCCCGGTGATCAGGGCGAAAAACGGGGTCGCAAAGAGGTTCAGCGCCGTTCCCAGCACGGCAAGCAGCCAGGGAAGACGCCAGGCAAAATCCTGGGGACCCGGCTGGTCGCGGCCGAAAAATGCAAGCCCCGACGGAACAAGGACGCTGACGAGAATCAATGCGGCGGCGCCGAACCATTTTGTCGACTTGCAGAGGAGGTCTTCAAAACGGGCCAGGGCAACAGGGTCGCCTTCGATTGCACCATTCTCCTTCCAGCTGAGACTGGCGAACTCATGGCTGGCAAACTGACTGATTACTGACGTCAGGCCGAGTTCGAAAAACACCTGCATGGCCAGCAGGCTGCCGATGGTGTAGTAAAACCCCTGCTGCTCCTTGGTCAACCGGCAGGCGATGATCAGCATCGTTACCGGGCTGGCGACAAGTCCCCAAGAACGATTGAGCAACCCATAACTAATGGCTCGGTTAAAACCGAGAAGATGCAATAGTCTTGTTACCAGCTCGATCAAAGTGATACCTTGTGTTGTTCACGGCTGCCTGCCCTATCGGGCAGTGAATGCGTTTCTCATCCTTGCCGCCATGGAGCCCATCCCCCGGGGAATTTCCGGATACCGCCCCAGCAGGGTGCGATCGATGATCCCGGTCCGCCGGGGCATTTCCCCATTGCGCCTGCCACGACACTCCGTCATCAAGTCCGTATACTCCGCGGCCATCGTCTCGATGCTGTACTCCTTCAGAGCGGCCTGCCAGGCGGCCCTTGCCATGCACTCCAGCTGTTGCCGGTCACCCGACAGGGTCGCCAATGCCTCGGCAAACCCCTCCTCAGCGCCGACCGGCACCAGCATGCCATTCACGCCATCGGCGATAACAACGTTGGTAACCCCGGAAAGATGGGACGCAACCGGCACGACAGCACGAGCCATCGCCTCAAACAGAACTACCCCCTGGCCTTCGTAATGGGATGGCATTATCAGGACATCGGCAGCCTGCAGTAAACGCATGGCATCTTCATGGGTTAAAGATCCGTGGAATCTGACCCGGGCCTTGATATCCGCGGCAGCAACCCTCTGTCGCAGCAACTCCAGGTCGCTGCCGCTGCCGATGATATCCATCTGTAGCGGAATGTTCCGGGCGGATAATCTTGCGAGAATTCCAGGGAGGTAGAATACCCCTTTTTGCCGGTGCTCTATCCGCCCGACGAATGCGACCCGTAGCGGACCATCAGTGTCAAAGGGCCGGGATCCTTTCGGGAATCCAGGGAAAACCTCGACACCGTTCCTGATACAGCGGACCCTTTCCGCAGGCATCCCCCGGGCGATAGCCTGAATACGGAGCCGCTCGCTCACCGTAACGACGTTGTCAATATTGTCCTGATTGCTCAGCCCGACGGCGTATATTGATTCATCATCGTTATGCAGTATGGAGATTGCCACCAATGATTGCGGCAGCAGTCCGAGTGAGCTTTGAGCGCTCACGCTGTGGTTCAACAGGACGACATCAAATTCCCTTAAACATTCTGCCACGTTTTTGGTATGGGCAATCCTGCTCTGCCAGGTGGATTGCAAGATTGTGTGAACAACGAGACCTTCTGCACGTGGTTTTTCATGCCACGGACCGATGTAGTCGGTAATGACAAATGCCGGATCAAGTCCCCCTGCTCGCAGGTGACGGGCCAATCCCAACATGAAGGTCTCCATCCCACCCACGTTCAGAGCGTATGTGACCAGAGCGATCTTTTTCATGGAATCCGTTCTAGTTTCGTCCCATCGCCCACAAACCGAGTGGATCGGGTCTGGTTGAATCTTGTCGAAGTATCCTTCTCAGGGAATAATTGAACAGCGCCAACCCGGCATTTTCCGGTGGGGTATTGACCCAGATGATTCCCGTCTGAATCTCCCTGAAGCCCGCCTTTTCAAGCAGCTCATGTAATGCCTTCTGAGTGAAGAAAAGTACATGGACGGGCGGTATCCAATCCGGCTGGGTGCTGTTTTGGACCGTTTCGCTGTCAATATTGGGAACGGTACAGAAAAAACGGCCGTCAGGCTTGATCAGTTCCTTGATTGTGCTTACGAAATCGATCGGTGCTGATAGATGTTCCAGAACTTCGAAGGCAGTGACAACGTCGAACAGTTCGCCGGTCTTACGCAGCTCCTGCACATGCCCGCACAGCATTGGGAATGGCGCCAGTTCCAGGCCTTTTTCTATGGCCTTTTTCGAAATGTCGATGCCTTTGACATTCCAGCCTTCCGTGTAAGCGGCACGACAGAATCGGCCCACCCCACAGCCGACATCCAGCAAAGTTCCATTGGTCGTTACGGGGACATTTGAAAAAAACGGCTTATACGTGGCGTGTTTCCTGAATTCAGCCCAATCCTTGGTATTGTCCAGGGCGTCAAAATGCAGTTTTTGATATTCCTCTGTTTCATAGACGTCGTCATAGTTCATAACCGGCAACTCGCCAGGGTTACAAAACCATAGTCCACAATTTGTGCAGATCATCAGATCATAGCCTGCAAAATGTTGCTGGGAGCCAGTCGAATTCACCGAACACGCCGGGCAAGGGATTTGCGTATTTTTCATGGTCGCTCCGAACATATCTGAATGCTTCCCGGATTAAGCAGAAACCGAGTTGCCAGAGGGACATCGGTGGCCTCAGGGCGCGTACCGAATATGGAGATGATTTATATTGGTGATGTAGTTCCCAAAATTGATGGCCTATCGACAGCATCTGGTTTTGCTTTAAATTTGGGCTATGCCCCGTAACAGAGCGCGTTCTTATCGATGAGCAGGTTGCGCGTATCAACGACCGGAATGCCCAACGCGAGCAGATCAAGCGCCCGGTATTCATCATGCGCCGTCGCAATCAGCAGCAGGTCGTAATCACCGCTGACCGGCACCGAACGCTGCCCGGCGTATCTGGCATGCTCGCGCGTCTGGCGGATGACCGGTATATACGGGTCGTTGTAGCTGACAACGCCCCCCAGCTCTTCCAGCTTTTCCATCAGCCGGTAGGAGGGAGACTCGCGGTCATCGTCCACGTTGGCCTTGTAAGCCAGGCCGAGTATCAGGATGCGAGCCCCCTTGACCGGCTTGCCGGTGTCGTTCAGGGCCAGCAGCACCTTGCCCACTACGTAATCGGGCATGGAAGTATTGATTTCGCCGGCCAGTTCGATGAAGCGGGTGTGGCACCCGAATTCCCGTGCCTTCCAGGTCAGATAGAACGGATCGATGGGAATGCAGTGGCCCCCCAGCCCGGGACCGGGATAGAACGCCTGGAACCCGAACGGCTTTGTTTTCGCCGCTTCTATCACTTCCCAGATATCGATATCCATCCGCTCGAAGAGGGTCTTCAGTTCGTTGACCAGGGCGATATTGACCGAGCGGTAGATGTTCTCCAGCAGTTTCGCCGCCTCGGCCACCCTGGGAGAGGAAACCGGCACCACGCGCTCAACGACCGCCCCGTAGAGCGACCGGGCCATCAGCAGACACTCGGGCGAATATCCGCCCACCACCTTCGGTATCTTTCCCAGGCTGAAATCCGGGTTGCTCGGGTCTTCCCGCTCGGGAGAGAAGGCAAGATGGAAATCCTTCCCCGCCGCTAGCCCCTTGCCTTCGAGAATATTCCTCATGTCTTCGTCGGTAGTGCCGGGATAGGTAGTCGATTCCAGTACGATCAGCTGGTCTTTGCGGAGATGTTCGGCGATGGTACGGGTGGTGTTGAAGACGTAGGACATGTCCGGCTCGCGGTTCCGGTTCAGGGGGGTGGGGACGCAGATCAGGATGCAGTCCATGCCAGACAGCAGAGGAAAATCGGAGGTGGCGTGAAAACGCGCTGCTTCTTCGTCTGTCAGGATGGACAGGTCGATGTGCCGGATGTAGCTCTTCCGTTCCCCGAGCATCTCGATTTTCTTAAGGTCGCTGTCGAAACCGGTTACCGTGAAACCGGCACGGCAGAACTCCATGACCAGAGGCAGTCCCACGTAGCCGAGGCCGATCACACCAACGGCCGCGGTCTTAGAGGTAATTTTTTCAAGCAGTCCCATGTTTCTCATTCCTTTCCCGGGGGAAAAGGGCAACTCGTCCCATTTCAAAAGCACCCAGCCGACAATAGCAGGCATTTGTTACAGCGACGCGGCGGTTTGATGAAACTTTTGCAAATCCGGGCGGAAAGACAGGGTAAAGCCGGTAAATTATCCTGTAACAGGCACTCCGGCCGTTTTCAGGATAATTGGTCGTCTGTTCTTGCCGGGTCAGCTCACTCCATCAGCCTCCTGAGCTTTTCCCTGAACACCATGAGGATGAACCTGGGAGAGGACTGGAGGTTACGGCGCCACAACCGTCCCGGCTCCATGACGAAGCGGAACAGCCACTCGAGTCCTGCCTGCTGAAAGACAGCCGGCGCCCGTCTCCTGGTGCCCGCATAGAAATCAAAAACCGCTCCGACAGCCGCGGCAAAGGGGACATCCAGCCGATCCAGGTGGGCATGGATCCATTTTTCCTGCTTGGGCGCCGTCATGCCGACCCAGAGGACGTCGGGCCGCGCCGCGTTAATGGCGGCGATCATCTCTGCGTTTTCCGCGTCCGAGAATGACTGCGAATATGAAGGGGCGTATGTGCCGCATACGGTTATGGAAGGGTACTCCTTATCCATGCGGGCGACGATGCGTGCCAGCGCCGCATCGGATGCGCCGAGGAAAAAATAGCGGATCCCCCCCTGCCGTGCCGCCATGGCTGAGAATCGGCTGAAGAAATCATAGCCGACCACCCTTTCCCGCAGGGGCAGGGAAAGAATCCTGGCGGCCAGAGTTATGCCTATTCCGTCGGGGGTAAGGCAGTCGGCGCGCCGCAGGGCAGCCATGAACCGCGGGTCCCGGGTGGCGAGGACCAGTGAATGGGGATTTGCACAGGCCAGAAAATGCTTCCTCCGCCTTTCCGTCACCCACTGCAGAGCCCTTTCCGCATCACCTTCCAGGCCGGCCGAGCTTATTCCGGCGCCGAGCATATCAACTTCATTCGCGGCCGGCCGGCTCACTTCCGCCAGGAAAGTCAGACTAGCGGCGGCTTTTTCCGCTTTTTGCGCCATTATCATGGATCACCCTGTCGTAGATCCCGTGTAACGCGGCGAAAGCCTTACCGGGAGTATACTTGTCGAGGAAGACGGCACGCGCACGGCTTCTCATGATTTTCAGCCGGGGCGCATCTCCCCTCAGTTCATTTACCGCCGCCGCCAGGGACCGGGGACTCCCCGCCTCGAAGGTTACCCCGGTCTTTCCCTCTTCCACTATCTCTGCCAGGCTGCCGATGCGGGAAGCCGCCACCGGTGTCCCGCACGCATAAGCATCGAGAAGCGCCATGGGAAACCCTTCGTACCATTCGGAGGGAATGACCTGAAGCGTCGCCTTGCCGACTATTTCCCCAAGCTCTCCAGGGGGGAGAAAACCGGCAAACTCGACCGGCAAACCCTTCAGCTTCGCTTTCCTCTCCAGCTCCTCCCGCTCGGGACCGGCGCCGATTATCTTGAGCGGCATGCCACCGATCATTTCCCAGGCGGCAAGGAGGGTATGCACCCCTTTCTCCCTGCTCAACCGCCCTACATACACCGCATACCCCCCTCCCCCGTCTCCGGGAGGAGGAGGATTCATCATGAAATTCGGTTT
>JAMPXD010000186.1 GCA_023701365.1 Geobacteraceae bacterium | reverse complement strand
CATTGTGTAGGGGCGAGGCAGCCGCCTCCGCCAAAGCAGCGTCAGCTGCGGCGGCCGGATGCCTCGCCCCTACAGTATGTCAAAATCCAACAAAATGGAGAGGCTCGATGTTCTGGTCAAGAAAGGAGCCAGCCGAAACGGCTGGAGATAGTGTGGCGGACAGGGTTGCCATTGAGGCGGAGGGGTTCTACCGCTCCGGCAAGATACACTGCGCCGAGGCGGTGCTGCTGGCGGTCAGGAACAATTTCCGGCCGGAGGTCCCGGACGAGGTCGTCCAACTGGCCGGCGGCTTCGGCGGCGGCTCCGGGGTGGGGTGCCTCTGCGGCGCCGTCTCCGGCGGCACCATGGCCCTCGGCCTGGTGCTGAAGGACGACAAGAAGCGGGTGAAAGAGCTGACCAAGGAGCTGCACCACTGGTTCAAGGGGGAGTACGGCGCCACCTGCTGCAAGGTCATCCTCCAGTCGCACAAGAAGATCGGCCCGCTGCTGACCGGCAAGGTGGCGGGGAAGGTGGCGGAGCTGTTGATGGCAGGCTGAAAAGGCTGAGGGCTGAAGGCTGAAGGCTGAAGGTTTTCCCTTTGCCTTGCGCCCTTAGCCCTTCGTCCCGACGAACAAAGTGAGGAGGAAACCATGCACATCGACCGCATGCTGAGGATCATCGCCGGCGGCTTCATCATCCTGACGCTGCTCCTGGCCCATTTCCACACCATCAACTGGCTCTGGTTCACCGGCTTCGTCGGTCTCAACCTGTTCCAGTCCGGCTTCACCAACTGGTGCCCTATGATGACCATCCTGGAGAAGCTGGGGGTGCCGAAATCCTAAGACTTGGAGACCTGAGACCAGAGACCAGAGACCAGACCTTTAAAGCCTGGTTTTGGGTCTCAGGTCTCAGGTCTGAAGTCTCATGTCCGAGGCCTTTTTATGAAAATCACCATCCTCTGCGACAACTCGGTCGGTCCCCTCTCCGGGACCCTTGGCGAGCACGGCTTCGCGGCCCTGGTGGAGTGGGACGGCGGAAGCCTCCTGTTCGATACCGGCCAGGGGGAGACCCTCATCCACAACGCCGTGCGGATGAACCGGGACCTCCACCGGCTCGACATGGTCGCCCTGTCCCACGGCCATTACGACCACACCGGCGGGCTCCTGCCGCTCCTGCGCCATTGCGGCGGCATGGATATCTTCGCCCACCCGGCGCTGTTCTCCAGGCGCTACCGGGTGAAGGACACCGGCGAGAGCATCCCGATCGGCATCCCCTACGATGAGGCGTTCCTCCGCGGGCTGGGGGGGAGGTTCAACTTCGGCGAGCGGTTCCGGGAGATCGCCCCCGGCATCTTCCTGACCGGCGCGGTCCCGAGGGAAACGCCGTTCGAGCGGGGGGACAGCGGTCTCTGCTGCGACGAGGCGGGGTGCGCGGCCGATCCCCTTGCTGACGACCAGTCGCTGGTGCTCCGGACCGGCAAGGGGCTGGTGCTGCTCCTGGGGTGCTGCCATGCCGGTCTGGTCAACACCATCGAGCACGCCCGAAGGGCGACCGGGGTGGCCGAGATCCATGCGGTGATCGGCGGCACCCACCTCGGTTTCTGCGCCCCGGCCCAGCTCGATGAGACCATCCGGGCGCTCAGGTCGTACAATATCAGGCGCATCTCTCCCGGCCACTGCACCGGTTTCGCGGCAGCGGCCCGGCTCGCCCGGGAGTTTCCCGGCCAGTTTCACCCGGCCCAGGTCGGCTATACTTTGGAAATTCAGGAGTGACGAGCGTATGAGAAGGATGCTGTTGACTGCAGTACTGGTTGTTGTGGTTTCATCCGTGGCGGTTGCCGCCGCTTCCAGGAACATCACCTCTGCCCAGGCAAAACCGCTCCTCGACAAGGGGTCGGTTTTCCTGCTGGATGTGCGGACCCCGCAGGAGTACCAGCAGGCCCGCCTCAACGGTGCGGTCCTGATCCCGATCGACCAGGTCGAGCGGCGTCTCGGCGAGATCCCTAAAAACAAGACGATCCTGGTCTACTGTGCGGTCGGCTCCCGCTCCAACCTGGTGGCCGGTTTTCTCGCGGAGAAGGGGTTTCGGGAGGTGTACAACATGAGTGACGGGATAGTGGGGTGGTACCGCAACGGCCTGCCGATTGCGCGTTGAAAAACGCCCATCTGCGTTGTTGGCGCGTCGTTCGCTCCTCGGCGTACTTATAGTACGTCTGCGTCGCTCACTCCTTGCCGCCTAGCATCTGGGCATTTTTGAACGCGCAAGAAATGCGGCTTTTACGAGCCCCATCCCCACCCCAACCCTCCCCTTGAAGGGGAGGGAGGTTGGTTCCTCCCCCTTCAAGTACCCAGAGGGCATAAAGGGGAGGTCAGGAGGGGGATGGGGATAATGCGCAAAGTAGGACTTAACAAGAGGTGGAGTATGGAAAAACATCTGGAAGAAAAGGCACTGCTGCTCCGCACCCTCGGCCATCCGGTGCGGCTGAAGATCGTGGCGGGGCTTGCCGGGGGGGGCTCCTGCGTGAAGGAGATCTGGGAGTGCCTTGAGCTCCCCCAGGCGGTGGTGTCCCAGCATCTCAAGGTGATGAAGGAAAACGGCATCCTCGAGGCGTGCCGGGACGGGGCGCGGGTTCGCTATTCCCTGAAGGACCAGCAGCTGGCCGAGCTGGTCAGGGTCCTGGGGATTGTTGCCTGAAGGTTGCCAGCTCCCGCTGGATACTGCCGATCAGCTCGTTGTTGGTCTCGATCTCGGCCATGATCCGTCTCGCCTCCCTGGCGTTGGCCTCGATCAGGCGGTCCACTTCGGTCACGTCGTTCCTGAGCACGTCCCCCATCATTATCTGCTGGATGCAGGTCTCCCGCAGCCCCTTCACCTTGTCGTTGTCCTCCAGCACGCTTTTCATGTAGAGCCGGTTGCCGCGGGCCTGTTCTTCGGTCGAGGTGGTGATCTTCTGGGCCAGCCCCCGCATGTGCTCCAGGGTCTTGACGATCAGCCCCGCCCCCTTCTCCTCCTCCTGGATCGCCCTGGTGAACTGCTTCACCCGGGTCAGGTTCTTCTCCGCCTCCCCGGTGATCAGCCTGCTTCCAGAGGCCTGCTCATCGGTGGCCGCGGCGATCCTCTGCACCATCCGGGAGGCCTCGGCGGCGCTCTCCTCGATCCGGTGGAGCGCCTCATCCGCCCCCCCCGAGATCTTCACCCCTTCGGCAACCTTCTCCTTCCCCTGGGTCACCGCCTTTTCCGCGGCGGCGGTCTCCTCCTGGATATTTCTGACCAGCTCCTCGATCTCACTGGTCGATGCCGAGGTCCTCTGGGCCAGGGCGCGCACCTCTTCGGCGACGACGGAGAAGGCCCTGCCCCGCTCGCCGGCCTGGGCCGCGATGATGGAGGCGTTCAGGGAAAGGAGGTTGGTCTGGGCCACCACCTCCTTGATGATCTCGAGAAAATCGCCGACCCGCAGGGAGTGGAGCGACAGGCGCTGGATGGCGTCGACGGAACGATCGCTGTTCCTTTCGATCTCCAGCATGGCGGCGATGGTGGCGGTCATCGCCGCCATCCCGTCCTGGGCCTGAATCCGCACCTTTTCGGAGCATTCCGAGGTCCGCTGCGCGTTGTCGCGGACATTGGTGATCGAGGCGCCGATCTGGTTGATGGAGTTATAGGTCTGTTCGGTCGAGGCGGTGAGCGCCTCGATGTTGGTCGTGGTCTCCCTGATGCTCAGGGCCATCTCCTCGATGGAGGCCGAGGTCTCCATCACCGAGGCGGAGTACTCCTTGATGTTCAGGGCGATGGCGTCGGTGGTGGCGCTCATCTCGGTGGAGATGGAGGCCCGCTCGTCGGTCCGGGCGGCGATCTCCTCGATCTCCTTGAGGAGGTCGTTGAAGAAGGCGTTCATCTCATCGACCGCCTTGAGGGTTTCCTTTTCTCGGGCCGCCTGGCTTTCGTTGCCGGTCACGGTCCGGCTGAACTCGGAGGTCAGGCGGTCGTGCCGGGAGGAGATGTCGGCCGCCAGCCGGGAGACGTTTTCCACCATCACGAAGACCCTGTTCAGCAGGGTGTCGTTGCACTCGATCAGTTGCTGGAGTTCATCCCCCGTGCCGACGGCGGCCCTGGCCGCCTCCTCGCCGGTAATCCTGGTGAGGGCGTGCCACTGCCGCTCAACGTAGAGCTTGAGGGCCTCCTTGATGATGAAGTAGCAGAAGGTGCCGACGATGAAGCCGGCGGTCACGCAGCCGATGGCGTAGAGGGGGGCAAAGGCCCTGGCGCCGAAGAACAGCCAGGAATAAAAGGGGAAGAGCGCCCCGATCAGCAGGCCGAAGCAGACCATGAAGATGTAGGTGCTGCGCAACGAGGAAAGGTATTTGCGGAAGTACATGATGGCCTCGCGTGTTCCTGGACGAATTATCCGCAATTATTAGCATGGCTAATAAGGGTAGTCAACCTAAAGGAGGGCTGGCGGGCTCTGGCGGGAATTGCGTTGCATCGGCGGCTGCCGCCGGGTATAATCCCCTGCACAGACAGGTAATAAGGAAAAAGGTGGATCCCTTGATCGTCAAAAGCACCGAGTTCATCAAGAGCGCCACGAAGCCGAGCCATTACCCCGACGGGGAGCTCCCGGAGATCGCCTTTGCCGGCCGCTCCAACGTGGGGAAGTCCTCCCTGATCAATGTCCTGGTGAACAGGAAGAACCTGGTCCGGACCAGTTCAACCCCCGGCAGGACCCAGCTGATCAACTTCTTCAACGTCAACGGCCGGTTCACCCTGGTCGACCTCCCCGGCTACGGTTTTGCCAAGGTCCCCCTGGCGGTGAAGAAGGAATGGGGGCCGATGATGGAGACCTACCTCTCCACCCGGCAGAACCTCAGGGGGGTGGTGCTGATCTTCGACATCCGCCGCACCCCGGTTGCCGAGGACCGGCAGATGCTCCAGTGGCTCAGGTCGTACGATATCCCGCCGGTGCTGGTGGTGACCAAGTGCGACAAGGTGTCCCGCAACGAAAGGGCGAAGCAGGCGGCCGTCATCGCCCAGGCGCTCGGGGTCATGAAAGAGGAGCTCTCTTTTTTCTCGGCCCTTTCCCGGGACGGCAAGGACGAGATCTGGGAGAGGATCGAGCGGCTCTTGGGCGGAGAAGAGCAGTAGCGCCGGGCGCCGATTATTCGTTGACTTCTCTCCCCGGTTCTGCTAGAAATTAGCGCACAATTGAATAGTTATTCGCTCAGGTGCTCCGCTGCCGTACGATGCCGGCGGAGATAATAGGGAAGAGGGTGAGAATCCTTCGCTGTCCCGCAACTGTGAACGGTGATGAAAACCGCAACAAGCCACTGATGACCTCGGGAAGGCGCGGCGAGTAAAGTGACCCGTAAGTCAGGAAACCTGCCTGGGCGATAGCTTGTATGGAACCTCCGAGGGAGAGGCGCCGAGGCCCGAATTGCGTCGCATCAATTCAAGACCCCGTCTCTTCCGGAAAGAGGCGGGGTTTTTTCATGGCTGCAACTATCTTCATAACCGGCGGCGCCCGCAGCGGCAAGAGCCGGCTGGCCGAGGAGCTGGCGCTCGGGTACGGCGCGCCGCTCGGCTACATCGCCACCGGCCGGGCCGGTGACGCCGAAATGACGGAGCGGATCGCCCGCCATCGGGCCCGGCGCGGCCCCGCCTGGCGGACCATCGAGGAGCCGACGGACCTCGCCACAGCGATCAGGGGCAACGAGGGGAGCTGCAAGGCGCTGCTGGTGGACTGCGTCACCCTCTGGCTCACCAACCTGCTGCTGCAACAGGGGGACGCCGCCCCGGTCCTGCGGGAGGTGGAGGCCCTGGCGCACCTCTTCCCCACGCTGGGAACGCCGCTCATCCTGGTCTCCAACGAGGTCGGCATGGGGATCGTCCCGGACAACGGCCTGGCCCGGGCCTTCCGCGACCTGGCCGGGGAGGCGAACGAGCTGCTGGCGGCTGCGGCGGATGAGGTGTATGTGATGTTCTCGGGGTTGCCGCTGAAACTGAAAGGCTAAAAACCTTTTTTGCCACAGAGGACACAGAGGGCACAGAGAATAATACTAAAACGCAAAACCATCGAACCGCATTGACGGTAAGACCGAGCAGGTGGGTAATGGTTTTAAGGCATGTTATAACCAACGGATCTAATTTCTTGCCGCACGTCTTTGCAATTCAAACATTTTGAAGATTTCTCTGTGTCCTCTGTGCCCTCTGTGGCAAATGATTTGTTTTAGAATATCTGCTTCAAGGAGTTATATATGAACCTGCTCAACGAAACCCTCGCCCGTATCCAGCCGGTTGATCCCGCGCTCCTGGCCGAGGCGCAAAAAAAGCTGGACAACAAGACCAAGCCGCTCGGTTCCCTCGGCCGGCTGGAGGAGTTCGCCCGCCGCTTCGCCGCCATCTCCGGGAGCCTCTCGCCAGACACCCGGAAAAAGGTTATCTT
The DNA here is from genome assembly GCA_023701365.1 of Geobacteraceae bacterium. Taxonomy (GTDB): domain Bacteria; phylum Desulfobacterota; class Desulfuromonadia; order Geobacterales; family Geobacteraceae; genus JAMPXD01. Next base: position 1,315 of record JAMPXD010000186.1, on the reverse strand, counting down.
CACCTTCGCCGCCGACCACGGCGTGGTGGAGGAGGGGGTTTCCGCCTTTTCCCGGGAGGTGACCCCGCAGATGGTCTACAACTTCATCAACGGCGGCGCCGGGGTCAACGTCCTCGCCCGCCACTGCGGCTCCGAGGTGCTGGTGGTGGACATCGGGGTGGACCACGATTTCGGGGCGATCCCCGGCCTGATCCGGAAGAAGGTGGCGCGCGGCACCCGCAATTTCACCAGGGGGCCCGCCATGAGCCGGGACGAGGCGCTGGCCGCCATCGGGGTCGGCATCGAGCTGGCCGCTCACGCCAGGGCCGAGGGGGTCGCCCTGGTCGGCACCGGCGAGATGGGGATCGGCAACACCACCCCGGCTTCCGCCATCATCGCCGCCATCTCCGCCAAGCCGGCGCGGGAGGTGACCCACCGGGGGACCGGGATCTCGGACGCGGCTCTCGAAAACAAGATCCGCGTGATCGAGCGGGGGCTTGAGCTGAACCGCCCCGACCCCCGCGACCCGCTCGACGTGCTGGCCAAGGTGGGGGGGCTGGAGATCGCCGGGATTGCCGGGCTGGTCCTCGGCTGCGCCGCCAACCGGATACCGGTGGTGGTGGACGGCTTCATCTCCAGCGCCGGCGCCCTGATTGCCTCGGAGCTCCATCCCCATGTGAAGGAGTATATCTTCGCCTCCCACCGCTCCGTGGAGATCGGCCACGGTTTCATGCTGGAGCGGCTCGCCGCCGAACCGATCCTCGACCTCGGGCTTCGCCTCGGCGAGGGAACAGGCGCGGCCCTCGCCATCGGGATCATAGAGGCAGCGGTCAAGGTGCTGAACGAGATGGCGACCTTCGGCGAGGCGGGAGTATCGGAACAGAATATGTAGGGGCGATCCTTGTGATCGCCCTTCTGCCGGGCGAATACAAGATTCGCCCCTACAAGTGACCATGCGCCTTTATTTCATCGCCCTCCAGTTCCTGACCATCATCCCGCTCCCCTTCCAGGTCCGTTGCGACGAGCGGGACCTCGGCCGCTCCATGGCCCTCTTCCCGCTCGTCGGCCTGACCCTGGGGGGATTGCTGGTGGGGACCGACTTCCTCCTGGCCCGCTTCCTCCCCCGGCAGGTGGCCGACCTCCTCCTCCTCACCCTGCTCACCGTGGTGACCGGGGCGCTCCACCTGGACGGCCTCGCCGACGTCTGCGACGGCCTGGCGGCCCGGGGCGGGCGGGAGCGGTTCCTGGCGGTGATGAAGGACTCCCGGATCGGCGCGGTCGGGGTGGTGGGACTCACCCTGGGGCTCTTCCTCAAGTTCCAGGCGCTCCTGCTCAT
>JAMPXD010000185.1 GCA_023701365.1 Geobacteraceae bacterium | reverse complement strand
GCAGGCGGGCACACAGAGGCCGCAGCCGTTGCATTTTTCCTCATCGATCTGCACTATTTTTCTGAGCATGGTAGGTTTCCTCGCTATTGTTTAAATTTACGGCCTTAAAAGAAATAATGCCAGAGGTAATCGAGCCTCCCCCGCAGGATCATCCTCCTGCCGGAAAATGCCATGATCTCCCGGATCTTCTCCCGGTACTCCCTGCCGTAGCAGTGGATGTGGCACTTCTTGCAGGAAGGCTTCGGGTCGAGGGGGCAGTTGCGCCGCTTCAGCAGGGCGTGGTCGAGGAGCGCCCGGCAGTCGGGGCAGAGGCAAACTCCCTTGCTGAACAGCAGCGCCAGCTCTGCTGGGAGCGTGACCGCAGCCTGCTCCCGGTGGCGCGCCTGGCAGTGGAGCCGGATGAATTCGATCAGGACCCTGAGGTCCTTCTGCTGTGGGGTGGTGAACTGATCCATGGGGCCATACTAGGGGATAAATGGGAGAAGAGACATGACGCAGGTCAAAAAAAGGGGATTTGCCCCGGGCCGCCGGCTCACCAGCGCACCGTTGGCTTCAGGTTCTGCGGAGTGTAGCTCTTGATGCAACGCCACCCTTTCTTCTCGACAAATTCCGGGGCCAGCCTGACGGCGATGAAACCGATGACGCTCGCCTCGGGCGGCAGTTCCGGGGCGAGCGTCACCACCCGGAAGCCGACCAGGTCTCCGACCTCGGGGTAATCGCCCGCACCCTGGAGGGTGCAGGACCAGAGCTCCCGGCCGCCCTCCCTGCAGGCCAGCCGCAGCAGGAAATGGCGCACCCCGTCCGGGTCGACAGAGCCCCGCTCCAGCACCAGCGCGGGAACCATCGCCTCCAGGAGGATCTCGCAATCGTGGCGCCGGCAGGCAAAGTCGAAGGCCGCCTGGTTGTTCTCGAACAGCAGGGGTTGCGGAGGTTTTCTGGCAAACCAGCCGAACATCGGGCTTCTCCGGGAAAAGGGTGGGGCGGGGGACCCCCGCGATGGAATTTCATTATAGCAGAAACACTGTTTTATGTGTTGCTATTTTGCATTTCCCCGACAAATATGTTATTTTGCCCTCCATGAATGCTAACCAACCATTGATAATCCCGCGGGCCGAGCACCCCATCTCCCGCAAGATGCTCAGCCCGAACGCCCTGCGGGCGCTGTACCGCCTCAGGGACAACGGCTTCACTGCCTACCTGGTCGGCGGCTGCGTGCGCGACCTGCTCCTGGGGCGGGAGCCGAAAGATTTCGACCTGGTCACCGATGCCACGCCGGGGCAGATCAAGCGGCTGTTCCGCAACTGCCGCCTGGTCGGCAGGCGTTTCCGGCTGGCCCACCTCCACTTCGCCGACGAAATCCTGGAAGTGGCGACCTTTCGCTCCGCGGTTCCCGACGAGGCCGATGAGGCCGAGGCTGAGGCAGTGTCCCCTGCCGCCGAAGGGAATGCCGCCAAAGAGGAGCGCCGCTCGCCGCGGCACCTGAAGAGCGAGGAGGGGATGCTGCTGCGGGACAACGTGTTCGGCACCCCGCAACAGGACGCCCTGCGCCGCGATTTTACCGTCAATGCCCTGTTCTACAACATCGCCGATTTCTCCATCATCGACTACACCGGGGGGATGGCGGACCTGGAAAGCGGGGTGATCCGGACCATCGGCGAGCCGGCGATCCGGTTCACCGAAGACCCGGTGCGGATGCTCCGGGCGGTCAGATTTGCCGCCATGCTCGGCTTCTCGGTAGAGGCGGCGACCTGGGACGCCATCCTCGGCCAGAGCGGCGCCATTGCCATGGCCTCTGCGCCGCGCCTCTACGAGGAGATCCTGAAGCTGTTCCTGCTGGGGGAGGGGGAGAAGTCCTACCAGCTGTTGCGCCAGACCGGCCTGTTCGCTGCCCTGTTCCCCGGTTTCAGCGACTGGCTGGAGCGGGAAACGGACAATTTTCCCCATACCAGGGTCGGCCAGGCCCTGGACCGGATTGACAGCCGGGTCCAGGGGGGGGAGAAGGTCGAGCCGCAGCTACTCCTCGCCCTGATGTTCGGCCAGTACCTGGAGGAAAAGGGGGAGGGGTTCAGGGCGAGGGGCGCCAATCTGCAGCAGGCGGTGGACCTAGCGATCGCGGAGCTCCTGGAGGAGCTCTCCGCAACGGTCCAGGTCCCCGGCAGGGTGGTGGGGCTGGTCCGGCATATCATCGGCTATCAGCACCGGTTCAGGAAGACGCCGGGGAGGCACCCCCAGTCGTTCCTCAAGAGGCCCGGCTTCGCCGCCGCCCTGGATTACCTCTGCATCATCGGAGAAATCACCGGCAGGGAGCGCGAACTGGGGGGGTGGTGGCACAAATATCTGGGGGAAAACCCCATCGCCCCGGCTGGCCAGCCTGCCGGGGAGGAGAGCGCTCCCCCCCCGGCGGCGGGGAAGCGGCGCCGGCGCCGGCGGAAAAGGCCCAGAGGGGGCGGCGCCTGATCGGGCGGCCACGCGGGGCCGCCCCTACTTGCCCGCCATCCGGGTGAGCCGGGCCATATCGTGGATGATCACCCGGCTCCCCTCGACCTCGATGACCCCTTCTTCCTTCAGCTTCTTCAGGGAGCGGGAGAGGGTTTCGCTCACCGTGCCGAGCCGGGAGGCGAGCTCCCCCTTTTTCATATCCAGGTCGAGGTAGGTTATTCCCTGGAAGGTGGTCGATTTCTTCCCGGCCAGCTCGATCAGGTAGGCGGCCAGCCGGGCCGGCACCTCGGCGAAGGTGAGTTCCTCGATCTGCCGGGCAAAGCGGCGCAGCAGCAGGGAGAGGGAGACGATCAGGTTCAGGGAGAAGCGGGGGTTACGCTCCAGCAGCCCCATGAATGCCTCCCTGGGGAAGAACAACGCCTCCCCCTTCTCCAGTGCCCGGGCCTCGGCAGGGTACTTGCCGTCGCCGAAGAAGGCCGCCTCGGCGAAGGTCTCGCCAGGGTGGGTGAAATGGAGCACCTTCTCCTTGCCGTCCGGCGAGACCTTGCAGAGCTTGAGGCTGCCGGATGCCAGCAGGTAGAAGCCGTTGGCCGGCTCCCCTTCGGTGAAGAGCGCCTCCCCCTTGGCGAAGCCCCGCTTGGTGGCGATCACCGCCACTTCCCGCAGGTTCTCCTCGTCCAGTCCGGAAAAGAGGAGCGATTTCTTCAGAATTTCCAGGTTTTCCATTGAGCCTTCCTTTCCCATGCTGCCGTCTCGATGAGCACACCGTCACCTGGACACTACCATATACCACCTGTCAAGGCAAGGGGGGGAGCCGCCTCCCTTTCCCTCCCACCTTTTTTCTTTGTCTGCCGCCCCTGATCGGGTAAACTTGTTCCAGGAGGTCGCGCATGTCCCATGATCATGATGTCGTCATCGTCGGCTCCGGTTCCACCGCCTTTGCCGCGGCGCTGCGGGCCCAGTCGCTGGGCGCCCGGGCGCTGATGATCGAGAAGAGCGTCCTGGGGGGGACCTGCGTCAACTGGGGCTGCATCCCGAGCAAGACCCTGATCCACGCCGCCCTGTTCCGTCACGAGGCGCGGCTGGGGGCGGGGCTCGGCCTCGGCACTGACGGGGAGGGGCTCGACTTCGCGTTCCTGAACGGCCACAAGGAGAGGGTGGTGCAGCATCTGCGCCAGACGAAATACCTCGACATCCTCAGGGATGTGCCGGGACTGACGCTGGTCAAGGGGACCGGCCGCTTCCTCGACCGCCACACCCTGCAGGTGGGGGACCAAGTCATCCGGGGGGAGCGGTTCCTGATCGCCACCGGCGGCTTTCCCCGGGTCATCGAATTTCCCGGCCTGCACGGGGTGGATTACCTCACCAGCCGCAGCGCCCTCCTGCTGAAGCAGTTCCCCGCATCCCTGGTCATCATCGGCGGGGGGGTGATCGCCCTGGAGCTGGGGCAGATGTTCCACCGGCTCGGCACCAGGGTGACCGTGCTGGAGCATGGACCGCGGGTCCTCCCCGCCTTCGAGGCCGAGCCGGCCCTCGCCCTGCAGCAGGCGCTGCTCGCCGAGGGGGTGGAGATCGTCCTCAACGTGGCGATCTGCTCCCTCCGCAAGGGCGCCGGCCTGACCGTGGTGGAGGCGGAGGTGGAGGGGCGCCGCCGGGAGTTTGCCGCCGAGCGGCTCCTGCTGGCGGTCGGCACCGCGCCCGCGTCAGCCGGGATCGGCCTGGAAAGGGCGGGAGTGGCGCTGGACGACAAGGGCTTCATCGGGGTGGACGAGCGGCTGCGCACCACCGCCCCGGGGATCTGGGCGGCCGGCGACGTGACCGGCGGGATGATGATCGCCACGGTGGGCGCCCGGGAGGGGATCGTGGCGGTGGACGACATGCTCAATCCCGGCTGCGCCTGCCGGATGGAGTACCTGGCGGCGCCCATGACCATCTTCACCGATCCGGAGCTGGGGATGGTGGGCTATGGCGAAGAGGGGGCGCGGCGGGCCGGCTTCGAGGTCATCACCAGCACCCTGCCGGTCTCGGCCATACCGAAGGCCCACGTCACCGGCGCTACCGCGGGGGTGATCAAGATGGTGGCGGACAAGGCGACCGGCCGGCTGCTGGGGGTCCATCTTGCCTGCCACAACGGCGCCGAACTGATCAACGAGGCGGCCCTGGCGCTGCGGCTGCGCGCCACCGTCGATGACCTGGTCAACACCCTCCATGTCTACCCGTCGATGGGGGAAGGGCTGCGGCTCTGCGCCCAGGGGTTTTCCCGGGATGTCCGCAAGCTCTCCTGCTGCGCCGAGTGAAAACGCTGAAAAACGCCCGTCTGCGGCGTTGCCTGCGTCGCTACGCTGCTCACATACCGGGGTATGCTCCGCTGCTCGCTCCTTGGCGCCTGGCATCCGGGCATTTTTGAGCGTTTTCACGGATTGTAACTGTTGATCCTGAAAAAAGCATTTAACCACGGATGCACACAGATGAACGCAGATAAATCAATAAGATAAAGCCAAAATATGTTTAACCCATCAGGTGAAAGTGTTTCCGGTTATATGGTTTGCTTTTATCCGTGTTTATCCTATTTATCTGTGGTTTAACTGCCGTTTCTAGGTTGACACGTTGCCGGTAACAGAAATGGACAAGACTGCAAAAGTTGCGACGCTCGACCCGGGCCAGGCCCGCCGGCTCCACCGCGCCCTGACGGCGGGGAAGGAGGAGCTTTTTCAGGTGGTGGAGGAGAGCTCCATGGAGGTGCTCGCCGCGGCCGTCAGGAACCCGGCGCTGGACCACAACCACCTCCTTGCCCTGCTGAAACGGCGCGACCTTTCCGAGGAGCTGCTCAAGGGGGTCTACCGGCTGGAAAAGTTTGCCGCAAGCCGCGAGCTGAAGGTCGCCATGGTCCGCAACCCCAACACCCCGGGGGTGCTGCTGGCGGCTCTCCTCCCCCATCTCTACCTGTTCGAGCTGGTCAGCCTCTGCTCTCTCCCCGGCGTCACCCCCGACCAGAAGCTGGCCGCGGAGCGGGCGATCATCCAGCGCCTGCCGACCACGCCGCTCGGGAACAAGCTGACCCTGGCGCGCCGCGGCACTGCAGCAGTCGCCGAGGCCCTCACCAGGGAGGGGGACCCCCGCCTCCTGGAGGCCTGCCTCGACAGCCCGCACCTAAAGGAAGCGGCGGTCTTCAGGTTTCTCAGCAGCGCCAACGCCTCGGCGGAGACCATTTCCATGGTGGCCCGCCATCCGCGCTGGAAGGGGCGGCTGAACCTCCGCCTCGCCATCCTGAAGAACCCGCGGACCCCGGCGGTCTGGTTCACCCTATTCCTCCCCCAGCTCAGCCTCAGCGACGTCAAGGGGCTGCTCCTCTCCCAGCGGCTCCCGCTCACCCAGAAGAAGCTGGTCGAGGATGAGCTGCAAAGGCGCGGCCATCGGTGATCGACAAGTTCCGGGTTTCCGGCAGTCCGGTCTGCCGGTCCTACTCCATTGTTGTCATGAGTTTCTCTTTGTGGCATGATGCGGACAATTCCGCAAACGAAGGATGGCCGCTCGATGGAATCCCCTCTGCCGGCATCTGGCCAGGAATGCAACGACAAGCGCGAGCCGGGACCGGATCAGGGCGTCGCTGGGGTGATCCTGCAAGGTGACACGAAGGTGCATATGAAGATTTGGATTGACGCCGATGCCTGTCCGCGGGTCATAAAGGAAATCCTGTTCCGGGCCTCCGAACGGCTGCAGGTTCCGGTCCGCCTGGTGGCGAACAAGGGGCTGGCGAAGCACGACAGCCGGCTGGTGGAATCGGTGGTGGTCGAGGCCGGCTTTGACGCGGCAGATGATTACATCGTCGAGCACGCCGCACCGGAGGATCTGGTGATCACCGCCGACATCCCGCTGGCGGCCAGGATAGTCGCCAATGGGGGAGTTGCCCTTGACCCGCGGGGGGAGCTCTATACCGAGGAGAACGTGGGCGAGCGGCTGTCCATGCGGGACCTGATGATGGAGCTTCGTTCAGGCGGGCTGGTCCAGGGGGGACCTGGCCAGTTCGGCCTCACCGACCGGCAGCGCTTTGCCTCGGCCCTGGACCGGCTCCTGACGCAGATGGCGAGAGGGAGGCGACCCGTATGAATATGACTCTCCGGATCGACTGGCCGGTGCCCAGCGGGGGGTATCCCTGAGATGGCGCTCCCTTCAACCATATATCGGGCATCGATCCAGCTCTCCGACGTGGATCGGGGCGTATACGAGTCGCTGCAGGCCACCGTTGCCTGTCATCCCTCGGAAACGGCAGAGCGTCTGGTGGCCCGGCTATTGGCCTACGCGCTGTTCTTCGAGCCCGATCTCGCTTTCACGAAGGGCATCGGTGCGGGGGACGAACCGGACCTCTGGCTGAAGGGGGCCGACGGACGGGTACTCCTCTGGATCGAGGTCGGCCTCCCGGAGCCGGAACGACTCATCAAGGCAAGCCGGCATTGCGAGCGGGTGGCCCTTGTCGCCGCCGGGAGAGCCCTCCCCGCCTGGGAGCGGCTGCACCTTGCCAAGCTGGAGGGGATTGCCAACCTTGCGCTTATCCGCATCGACCAGCAGTTCATCGGTCGCCTGGCATCCCATCTGGAGCGATCCATAAACTGGTCGGTCACCATAACGGAAGGAACCCTCTATCTGACCGTCGCCGGCGAAACGCTGGAAACGCCACTTCAGTCGAGCAGAGGGGAGGAGAATTTGTAATCGAGATCCTCATCATTGCCTCAGAATCCTTTGATGAAAGCGTTAGTTCCCCCCATCTGGTGGCATTTCCCACAGCCATATGCCGGGTTGTCGCCTATGGATAGTTCACCGGCAAAATCGATTTCTCCAGCGCGGATGAATGCGTGTGCCGCGGCGTCCCAGCGTGTCATATTCCGGAACTGCGTTGCATGTGCCTTGTGGCAGGTGAGGCACATGATCCTGTCATCTCCTGAAACGGTCTTTAGTTGACCTGATGCCTCCAGACTTTTCACAGAAAAATCGGAATCCGCCTTGACCAGCGGGTATTTCCAGTCATAGCCGGGCGGGTTCGGGTAGGTCCTCTGGGTGTTGCTGATCACGGCGGTATACGCCGCTACGCCGTATCTGGAGGACTCGGCCAGACGCAGGTTTGACGGATGTCTGACCCACGTGCCGTTGACACGGCTTATACCGTTATCATGTGCACTCGTCTCGCCGCTGCCGCCATGAAAATTGCCGTGGCAGGCTGAACAGAACGCGGAAAACCCGCCGCGATAGACATTTTTGTTGGTATCACCCTCAAGTTTGAACAGGTCTGCCCCCTCAAGGGGATTGCCATCTTTACGCATGTTCAGATAAGCATCATTCTGGATGTCACCCCGGGAATTGGATTTAATCGGCTCATAGGCAGGGTCCTGGGTTATGTTGCCGGTCACTGATTCAACCCCGTAAACTGTTACGTCCCCGGTTATGTTGGTATTGTTGATCCTGCGCTTGAGTTGCCGCCAGG
>JAMPXD010000184.1 GCA_023701365.1 Geobacteraceae bacterium | reverse complement strand
GCTCCCAGAATACCGATGCAGCGTTCTTTCCAGTCGATGCGGTCGTAGAGATACCGCTTCGTCAGACTGACAGACTCGATCAGCCGCTGCTGTTCCCTGAAGAAGTTTTCCATTGCTGTCCCTTAACAGATTTGTAAAACGCATTTTACATAAAATTGTAAATATTGCAACCAAGGGAATTCAGGTGACATCCATCTCCCTGTCCGTAGGCCGATGGCGATGCGGAAGTGGCGGTCCCGGCGGCCGTCACGCCACCGGCAGGGAGACGAAAAAGGTGCTCCCCCGCCCCGGCTCGCTTTCCACCCAGATCCTGCCCCCGTGGGCTGTGACAATTTCCCGTACCAGGGTGAGGCCCAGGCCGGTTCCGCCGATCGCACGCCGGTCCGAGTTGTCCACCCGATAGAATCTTTCGAAGATCTTCTCCTGGGCTTTCTGCGGGATGCCTATCCCCTCGTCCCGCACCATGATGATGACCCCGTCGTCTTCCCGGTGCGCCCCCAGATAGATCTCGCCGCCATTCGGCGAATATTTGATCGCATTGGAGACCAGGTTGTTGAATGCCTGCCGGAGATCCTTGCCGTCGCCCCGGACCCGGGGAAGGCCGACCGGGCAGTCAACCGTCAGCCGGTGCCGTTGCGATACGGTCCCGAAAAGGGCGGCGGTCTCATCCAGGAGCGGGGTAATGGCGAGCGTCTGGCTGGTGAAGGGGGTGCGGCGGGATCTGAGCCGCTGCAGGTCGAGGAAATTGCCGATCAGCTCACTGAGCCGTTCCGTCTCTTTGAAGAGGATCTGGAGATATGCCTGCCGCTGCTCCGGCGCCACCTCGTTTTCCAGCAGGAATTCGCTGTAGCCGAGCATGGCGGTAAGGGGGGTGCGCATCTCATGGCTGACCGCTGAAATCATCTCGTCCTTCAGCCGCTCCATCTCCTTGCGCTCGGTGATGTCGCGGATCGACTCGATCGCCCCCGTGATGCGCCCCTCGCAGTCATAGAGGGGGGCGGCTATCCCCAGTATGTACGCTTCGTCATGTTTGCTGCTCTGCGCATAACACTCGCCGATGACCAGCCCCCCCTCCTTCTTTACATAAGGGTAGAGGCTCTCGATTTCCGCGGAGGGGTTGAGCACCAGGTCGATGAGCGCAGCTCTCCTGCTGCCGAAGAAGGGGAGGGAGTATTCCTGGTTCCCCTTGCCCAGCATCTCCGCTGCCTTCGCGCCGGTGAACTCCTCGGCGGTCCGGTTCCAGAGGATGATTCGACCCTCCAGGTCTATGGCAAAGGTCGCATCGGGAAGAAAGTCGATGATGTCCGCCAGGCGCCTTTCCGAGTTCATGAGCTCAGCGGTCCGCTCCCTTACCTTTATCTCCAGCCCATGCCGGCTCCTTTCCAGGTCCAGCCGGGACTGGCGGAGTATCCGATTGAGCCGGATCACGTACAGGGTGGTCAGTGTCATTAGCAGGAGGAAAATGAGGGCTGATGCCAGCCAGCGCCAGTACTTCCTGATGGCGGTGGCGAGCGTTATTTGCCCGTAATCCTTGTAAACGCCGAGCCGGAGCTCTTTCATCAGCTCATGGACCGGCTGGTAGTCGAGGGGAATGGTCCAACCGTCGATGCCGACGGCTCGTGCGGCGGGATTCTCCTCCCCCATGTTCAGCAGCGCGATGGCGACATCCTGGCCCAGCTCATCCGGGGTATGCCTCACCTTGGCAAAGGGCCACTCGGGATAGAGCCTGGTGCTCAGGGCAAAGGGGAAATTCTCGATAGTCTGCCGGTTAAGGATGCGAAAATCGGCAAGGTCTATCCGCCCTTCATCCGCCATCCGCTCCAGGATGTCGGTGCGGATGGTGCCCGCGTCGACCTTGCGGTCCCTTACCGCATAGACGACGCTGTCGTGGCGTCCTCCGTAGGACAACTCCGCGAAATCCCGGTGCGGGTCGATTCCCTGCGCTTTTAGTTCACGCCAGGCCATGGTCCAGCCGCCCAGAGATTCCTCCTTCACGGCCATGAACTCCTTTCCCTTGAGATCCCGCAGAAGCCTGATATCGCTCCGGTCTGCCCGGCAGAGAATCACGCCGCCAAAGACCTTGTAGGAACCGCTTCTCATCCTGTTCTTTAAGGTGGCTATCCTGCTGACGCCGTATTTCGCTTCCAGGTCCACGTAAAACTCCGGGTTGGCAACGACAAAGTCCACCCTTTTCCGGCTGACCGCCGGGTCGATCTCATTGAAGTCCAGGGGAACTATGGTAAAGCGGTGCTGCGGGATTTTTCCGGTCAGGTATGATGCCGTTTTCGACCATGTCTTGATGGCCGCTTCCTTGCCCCGATTGGCGAGGACCCCGATTTTGACCTCAGATTGGGCGCAATGGGAGGTTTCCGGCAAGATTACGGGGACAGCGAATGCTGTCAGGATGATGACAGTGAGGAAGAGGTTGAAGAGTCTTTTGTCCGTCATGGCGACATTCCAGTCCGGCGATTAATGGGGGCCAGGTCCCTCGTTGTGCAGATTTCATGCATGATAACTCATTGGCCGGGGCTATGTCTATAGCGCTGAGGTTGTCGCGGTGCTTTTTACGCCGGCAAGCGGCCGTCACGGTAGTCCCCCTGCCGGGGATCGCCGTGCTTCAGCGCTCAACTGGATTTCCCTCCTTGACACCCGTCGCCCTTTTAGGGTAACTTACTATGTCCCACCGCACGAAGGGACAGATAGCGAATTCGCCTTCGAACGTACAGCTCTCGTTGCCTCGTCGGTGCTGTCCTGGACGTACCCGGTACGCCTTTGTCGGCCCCTCCCAGGCGCCTCGCTCTCCGTCCGAAATTGAATTCGCGTATTCATTGATCGAGGACGGCCCTTTTCCCCATGAAGATAACCGCCATAATTCCGGCCCGCTACGCCTCCACCCGTTTTGAGGGAAAGGCCCTCGCCGACATCCTGGGCAAGCCGATGGTGCAGCGCGTCTACGAGCGGACTACACGGGCCGCCCTCGTTTCCGAGGTGCTCGTCGCCACCGACGACGAGCGGATCGCCGCCGCGGTCCGGGCTTTCGGCGGCCGGGCCGAGATGACCGACAAGGGACACGAGACCGGCACCGACCGCCTGGCGGAAGTGGCGGCGCGGCTGGACAGCGACATCATCGTCAACGTCCAGGGGGACGAGCCGCTGATCGAGCCGGCCATGATCGACGAGGCGATCCGGCCGCTGGTGGACGACCCCGCCGTGCCGATGGCGACCCTGAAGAGCCGGATCAAGTCGCTGCACGACTTCCTCTCCCCCAATGTGGTGAAGGTGGTCACCGACTGGGAGGGGAACGCCCTCTATTTCTCCCGCTCGCCCCTTCCCAACTTCCGCGACAAGTGGAACGACCTGAAGGACGAGGCGTTCGCCGCCGGCAAGCTCCTCTGCTACAAGCACGTCGGGCTCTACGTCTACCGCCGCGACTTCCTCCTCCAGTACGCCCAGATGTCTCCCACCTACCTGGAGCTGGCCGAAAAGCTGGAGCAGCTCAGGGTCCTGGAGAACGGCTACCGGATCAGGGTGGTGGAGACCGGGCACGAGTCGATCGGCGTCGATACGCCGGGAGATCTGGATAAAGTATTGGAAAGGCTAAGCGCTAAGGGCTAAGGGCAAAAGGTTTAAAAGATTTCCCTTTAGCCTTTCGCCATTAGCCTTTTGCCTGATTTTATAGGAGTTTTTATGAAGACCAAATTCATATTCATCACCGGCGGGGTGGTCTCGTCCATCGGCAAGGGACTGGCCGCCGCCTCCCTGGGGGCGCTCCTGGAGGCGCGCGGCCTGCGGGTCACCATGCAGAAGCTCGACCCCTACATCAACGTCGATCCCGGCACCATGTCCCCGTTCCAGCACGGCGAGGTGTTCGTCACCGACGACGGCGCCGAGACCGACCTGGATCTGGGCCATTACGAGCGCTACACCTCGGCCCGGCTCTCCAAGAAGAGCAACTTCACCACCGGCCAGGTCTACTTCTCGGTGATCGAGAAGGAGCGGCGCGGCGACTATCTGGGGGGGACCGTCCAGGTGATCCCCCACATCACCGACGAGATCAAGTCGAAGATCCTCGACAACGCCAAGGGGAGCGACGTGGCGATCGTCGAGATCGGCGGCACCGTCGGGGATATCGAGTCGCTCCCGTTCCTGGAGGCGATCCGCCAGTTCAAGGCCGACCGGGGGAGCGCGAACGTCCTCTACATCCATGTCACCCTGGTCCCCTACATCAAGACCGCCGGCGAGATGAAGACCAAGCCGACCCAGCACTCGGTCAAGGAGCTGCGGGAGATCGGCATCCAGCCCGACATCCTGCTCTGCCGCTGCGAGCGCGACCTCCCCGGCGACATGAAGGCGAAGATCGCCCTGTTCTGCAACGTCGAGGAGAAGGCGGTGATCACCTCCGTCGATGCGGAGCACATCTATGCCGTCCCCCTCGCCCTGCATCGTGAGGGGCTCGACGAGCAGGTGGTGGAAAAGCTCAACATCTGGACCAAGAGCCCTGACCTCACCCCCTGGCAGGAGGTGGTGGGCAAGCTGATGCAGCCGAGCAAGGGGGAGGTCCACATCGCCATCGTCGGCAAGTATGTCAACCTGACCGAATCGTACAAGTCGCTGGCCGAGGCCCTTACCCACGGCGGCATCGCCAACGACTGCCGGGTCTTCCTCAAGTACCTCGACTCGGAAAAGATCGAGGCCGAGGGGGTGGACGGGCTGCTGGAGGGGGTGGACGGCGTCCTCGTGCCGGGAGGGTTCGGCGAGCGGGGGACCGAAGGGAAGATCCAGGCGATCGAGTTCGCCCGGACCCGGAAGATCCCGTTCTTCGGCATCTGCCTCGGGATGCAGATGGCGGTGGTCGAGTACGCCCGCAACGTCTGCGCTCTTCCCGACGCCTTTTCCAGCGAATTCAAGCAGGACTGCGCGCATCCGGTGATCCATCTGATGGAGGAGCAGAAGGGGGTCAGCCGCAAGGGGGGGACCATGCGGCTCGGCGCCTACCCCTGCACCCTCACCAAGGGTACCTTTGCCCAGAAGGCCTACGGCAGCCTGGAAATATCGGAGCGGCACCGGCACCGCTACGAGTTCAACAACGCCTACCGTGACACCCTGGTCAGCAAGGGGCTGGTGCTGTCCGGGGTCTACAGGGAGGGTGACCTGGTGGAGATGGTGGAGATAGCGGGCCACCCCTGGTTTGTCGGCTGCCAGTTCCACCCCGAGTTCAAGTCCAAGCCCCTCAGCACCCACCCGCTGTTCCGGGCCTTCATCGGCGCGGCTTTGGAGAACAAAAAAGGGTAGGGGCGAATCTTGTATTCGCCCTGAAAACGGGCGATCACAAGGATCGCCCCTACGATTGGAACCCATGGTCAAAGAAATCATCATCGGAAATGTGAAAATTGGCGGCGACCGGCCGCTGGTGCTGATCGCCGGGCCGTGCGTGATGGAGAGCGAGGCGGCCACGCTCCACTGCGCCGAGCGGTTGATGACCATCGCCAACGGCGTCTCCGTTCCCCTGATCTTCAAGGCGTCCTACGACAAGGCGAACCGCACCTCGGTCACGGCCTTCCGTGGGCCGGGCATCAAGGAAGGGCTGCGCATTCTGGCCAAGGTGAAGGAGGCGCTGGAGGTGCCGGTCCTCTCCGACATCCATTCCATCGAACAGGTCGCCCCGGCCGCCGAGGTGCTCGACGTGTTGCAGATTCCCGCCTTCCTCTGCCGCCAGACCGACTTGGTGGTGGCGGCGGCAAAGAGCGGCCGGGTGATCAACATCAAGAAGGGACAGTTCCTCGCCCCGTGGGACATGGAGAACGTGGTGGGGAAGGCGCTCTCCGCAGGCAACGACCGGATCATCCTGACCGAGCGGGGGGTGTCGTTCGGCTACAACAACCTGGTTTCCGACATGCGGAGCCTTCCGATCATGCGCAAGACCGGCTTTCCGGTGGTGTTCGACGCCACCCACAGCGTCCAGCTTCCGGGCGGCCAGGGGGGCTCGTCCGGTGGCCAGCGCGAGTTCGTCGAGTACCTGGGCCGGGCCGCGGTGGCGACCGGGATCGACGGGATCTTCATGGAGGTCCACGAGAACCCGGACAAGGCGCTCTGCGACGGTCCCAACTCGATCAGGCTCGATGACCTGCCGGCGCTGTTGAAGAAGCTGAAGGCGATAGACGCCATCGTCAAGTGAATGGTAGGGGCGCCCCTTGTGGGTGCCCTTTCTTGGGCAGGCACAAGGCCTGCCCCTACAGGTGCATAAGCAAGGGCAAACGGGTGATTTTAGAAGAAGCGAAAAAAGTGATCCGGATCGAGGCAGAGGCGCTTATTGCCCTGGCCGAGGCGATCAACGGCGAGTTCGAACGGGCGGTGGAGCTGATCCTCGCCTCCAAGGGGCGGGTGGTGGTGACCGGCATGGGGAAGTCGGGGCTGATCGGCCAGAAGATCGCCTCCACCATGGCCTCCACCGGCACCCCCGCCTTTTTCCTCCATCCGGCCGAAGGTATCCACGGCGACCTGGGGATGATCATGCGGGGGGACGTGGTGATCGCCATCTCCAACAGCGGCGAGACCGACGAGGTGGTCCGGATACTGCCGGTGATCAAGCGCCTCGGGGCGTCGCTGATCGCGGTGGCGGGCAACGCCGCTTCCACCCTGGCCAAGGCGGGGGACGTATTCCTCGATATCTCGGTGAAGGAGGAGGCCTGCCCCCTGGGGCTCGCCCCGACCGCCTCCACCACCGCCACCCTGGCCATGGGGGACGCCCTGGCGGTGGCGCTCCTGCTCCAGCGCGGCTTCAAGGCCGAGGACTTCGCCCTGTTCCATCCGGGGGGGGCGCTCGGCAAGAGGCTGATCCTCAGGGTGGAAGAGTTGATGCACAAAGGGGATGCCGTCCCGCTGGTCGGGGAGGGGACCCCCATGCGGGAGGCGCTGTTCGTCATCACCTCCAAGGGGCTCGGGATCACCGGCGTGACCGATGCCGACGGCAGGCTCGCGGGGGTGATCAGCGACGGCGACCTGCGCCGCGCCCTCGAGAAGGGGACCGAGTTCCTGGAGCGCCCCGCCGGCGAGCTGATGAAACGGAACCCCAAGCGGATCGGCCGCACTGATCTGGCTGCCGGCGCCTTGCAGCGGATGGAGGCGCACGCCATCACCTCGCTGTTCGTCTTCGATGAAGAGAGCGGCGACCGGCCGGTGGGGATCGTTCATCTGCACGATCTGTTGAAGGCGGGAATAGCATAAATGCCGGGCAAAGGGCAAATGGCGAAAGGCGAAGGGAATAACCTTGAGCCCTTAGCCATTTGCCTTTAGCCCGGTGAAAGCGAGAATTCAGCGGAATGGAAGGCGAATGGACGATCGGCTCAGCAAAATAAAGTTATTGCTCCTTGACGTTGACGGGGTCATGACCGACGGCCGGATCATCTTTGATTCCAACGGCATCGAGAGCAAGTTCTTCAACGTCAAGGACGGTCACGGCATCAAGCTCCTGCAGCGGGCCGGCGTCGAAGTCGGGATCATCTCCGGTCGAAGCTCCCAGGTGGTTGCCAACCGGGCCGCCGAGCTGGCGATCAGCCGGGTCTTCCAGGGCGCCCTGGACAAGCTCACCATCTACCAGGGTATCCTCAGGGAAACCGGGCTGACCGACGCCCAGGTTGCCTTCATGGGGGACGACGTGATCGACATCCCGGTCCTCTCCCGGGTCGGCTTTGCCGCGGCCCCGGCCGACGCGGTGGAGGAGGTCCTCCCTCACGCCCATTTCGTCGCCAGGAACCGGGGTGGATGGGGGGCGGTGCGGGAGCTCTGCGACCTGATCCTCAAGGCCCAGGGGAGCTGGGATGAGGTGACCGCCCGCTATTTTCTCTGATCTGGCTGGCGATAAAGGGCGCGTTTACACGCCCTTCTTCAATCTCTGTGCCAAAACCTTCATTTCCCGCTAAAACCGCTTTACACCTGCCTTTGTTGATG
>JAMPXD010000010.1 GCA_023701365.1 Geobacteraceae bacterium | reverse complement strand
GGGTCAGCGCATGGCCGACCGCGCTCCGCTCCCTGTCGGGCGCCACCACCGCGACCTCTCCCAAATGCGCCAGGGACTCTGCCAGCATCTTGATGCCCGGCGCGTTGATGCCGTCGTCATTGGTCACCAGTATTTTCATCTCGGTCTCTCCGGGAGACAGTGTCTTGGCCATATCAGAAAAAGCATTTGAACACGGATAAAATCTGATTTATACGGATTTTCACGGATTTAAACTATTGTGACCATTAACCCAAAGGGTTGTGGTATTAAAGCTGGTATCTCTTTGATTTATCGGTGTTAATCCGCTTTTTCCGTGTTAATCCGTGTCCAAATGCCGTTTTTAGGTTTAGAAAAGAACCAAGGGAAATCATAAAGGGTTTGCCGCTCAACTGCAATCCCTTTCAGCACACCCGGGGGTATTTATTCCCGCAGTGCTTCCTGGATGTTACATTCTTTTCAGGCAGCTGTAACAAGATTGTAATAAACCTCGTGTATATGAATGGTCGAGGAGATGCCGGCCAATGAAGACGATCCTGATCATCGAAGACGAAAGCGACCTGGCGGAACTCATTGCATTCAACCTGGAAAAGGAAGGGTACCTGGCCATTATCGCCCCGGACGGCAGCACCGGCCTGGAATCGGCCCGCAACAACTCGCCTGACCTGATCCTCCTCGACCTCATGCTCCCCTGCATGCACGGGACGGAGGTCTGCAAGGTGCTGAAAAACAGCGCAAAAACAGCCCGGATTCCGGTCATCATGCTGACCGCCAGGGGGGAGGAAATCGACCGGGTGGTCGGATTCGAGATCGGCGCCGATGACTTCATGGTCAAGCCCTTTTCCACGCGGGAGCTTTTGTTGCGGATCAAGGCGGTGCTTCGCCGCGTCGGCGCCGACGAAGAGACCGGCAGAACCATCAGGATCGGCCCCATTGCCATCGATACCGATCGGCACACGGTAACCATCGAGGGGAGCGAAGCGGTCCTCACTACGACCGAATACAAATTGCTCCTTTGCCTGGCCGAACGGGTCGGCAGGGTACAGAGCCGCGAGCAGCTCCTCAAGACCGTCTGGGGTATGGCCCACATCGGCGACACGCGGACCGTCGATACCCACATCACCAGGCTGCGCACCAAGATGGGAGAGGCCGGCGACCTCATCAGGACGGTGCGCGGCTTCGGCTACAAAATGGAGGCGGAGCAATAATTCACCCAATCTTTGACAACCCGTAACCCGGCTGTAACATTTACCTGCTAATTTACGCTCAATCGCACTTCAAACCTGTCCAAGGAGGAAAGCATGATCAGCAAGATACGTAAAGGGATTCCGGCCCTGGCGCTTCTGGTGGCCGCCGCAGTTGCCGGCCAGGCCCAGGCGGCCGACAGGATCGTCAAGATCGACGGCTCCAGCACCGTCTACCCGGTCACCGAGGCGGTGGCGGAAGATTTCCAGAAGGCCAAGAAGGGTGAGATCAAGGTGACCGTCGGGATCTCCGGCACCGGCGGCGGCTTCAAGAAGTTCTGCCGCGGCGAGACCGACATCTCCGACGCCTCCAGACCGATCCTGAAGAAGGAGATGGACGCCTGCAAGGCGGCCGGGATCAAGTACATCGAGCTGCCGGTGGCCTATGACGCCCTGACCGTGGTGGTCAACCCGAAGAACGACTGGATCAAGAGCATGACCGTCGACGAGCTGAAGAAGATCTGGGAACCGGCGGCCCAGGGCAAGGTCACCAAGTGGAACCAGGTTAACCCCGCCTGGCCCGACGCCCCGATCAAGCTGTACGGTCCGGGGGCCGACTCCGGCACCTTCGACTACTTCACCGAGGCGATCGTCGGCAAGTCCAAGTCGAGCCGCGGCGACTTCACCGCCAGTGAGGACGACAACGTCCTGGTGCAGGGGGTATCCCGCGACAAGAACGCGCTCGGCTACTTCGGCTACTCCTACTACTCGGAGAACGCCAAGAAGCTGAAGGCGGTGCCGATCGTGGAAAAAGCCGGCAAGCCGGCGGTCTCCCCCTCCTTCGACACCGTCAAGAACGGTACCTACCAGCCGCTGTCCCGGCCGGTGTTCATCTACGTCAACGCCAGCTCCGTCGACAAGCCGGAGGTGAGGGAGTTCATCGACTACTACCTGAAGAGCGCCCCGAAGCTGGCCCGGGAGGTGAAGATGGTGCCGCTCCCGGAGAAAGCCTACAAGCTGGCCCAGGACAACTTCAAGAAGAAGAAGACCGGCACCGGCTTCGGCGGCGAGCCCGAGGTCGGAGTCTCCGTCGAGGAGCTCCTCCAGCGGGAAGGGAAGCACTGATAGCGCTGTTCATCGCCGGTGATGGGAGGGGTGCCCTGCGCCCCTCTCTTTTTGGCCAGCCATATGTTGCAGTCTGATTACAGCCGTGTCACGATAGTCTTACGGAGTCCGTGCCCATGAACGGAAAAAACCATCGCCTGGCCCACAGCCACACCCGGCACCTGCGGGAACGGCTGATCGAGTCGGTCCTGCTCCTCGCCGCCCTCTCCTCGGTGGCGACCACCTTCGCCATCGTCGCGATTCTCTGCTACGAGTCGATCCCCTTCTTCCGCAAGGTGCCGCTCAAGGAGTTCCTGACCGACAGCCAGTGGACGCCGCTCTTCGACGACGCCCATTACGGGATCATGCCGCTCGTCGCCGGTACCCTGACCACCACCGCGGTCGCGCTCCTGGTGGCGATCCCGATGGGGACCGTGATCGCCATCTACCTGAGCGAGTTCGCCCCGCACCGGCTGCGGGAAGTGGTCAAGCCCTTCCTGGAGCTCCTCGGCGCCGTGCCGACCGTGGTGTTCGGCTACTTCGCCCTGGGCGTAGTCACCCCGCTCCTGCAGATGATCTACCCCGACCTCTCCGGCTTCAACATGCTCTCCGCCGGGCTGGTGATGGGGATCATGATCATCCCCTACATCAGCTCGGTCAGCGAGGACGCCATGCGCGCCGTGCCGATGCATATCAGGGAAGGCTCCTACGCCATGGGGGCGACCCGGTTCCAGACCGCTACCAGGGTGGTGGTGCCGAGCGCCTTCTCCGGCATTGCCGCGGCGTACATCCTGGGGATCTCCCGGGCCGTCGGCGAGACCATGATCGTCGCCGTAGCCGCCGGGATGCAGCCGAACCTCACCTGGAACCCGCTGGAGCCGGCGGCCACCATCAGCGCCTACATCGTCCAGGTCTGCCTCGGCGACCTCCCCCACGGCAGCATCGGCTACCAGACCATCTTCGCCGCAGGACTCACCCTGATGCTGATGACCCTGGTCTTCAACATCGCCGGCTACTGGCTGAAGAAGCGGTTCCGGGAAGTTTACTAAAAGGAACGAGGAACGAGGATTTAAACCTCGAACCTCCATGCGGAGTTTGACCATGAATCAGCCAAACATCAACGAAATGCGGGGACTGATCGCCCGCCACAAACGTTGGGACATCATCTTCGCTATCGTCGGCCTCGTCTGCCTGCTGGTGGGGATACTGACCCTGCTGGCGCTGTTCGGCCAGCTGGTCGCCGAGGGGCTCCCCCGGCTGAAACCCGGCTTCTTCATCTCGTTCCCCTCCCGCAGCGCGGAGGAGGCGGGGATACTGTCGGCCTGGGTCGGCACCACCCTGGTCATGCTGGTGACCGCCCTGGCCGCGGTGCCGCTCGGGGTCGCCTCCGCCATCTACCTGGAGGAGTATGCCCCGAAGAACTGGCTCACCGCCGTGATCGAGATCAACGTCACCAACCTGGCCGGGGTCCCCTCCATCGTCTACGGCCTGCTGGCGCTCGGGCTGTTCGTCTACCAGCTCGACCTCGGCCAGAGCATCCTCTCGGCGGGGCTCACCCTGGCGCTGTTGATCCTGCCGGTGGTGATCGTCGCCACCAGGGAGGCGCTGCGCGCCGTCCCCGGCAGCATCAGGGAGGCGGCCTACGCCCTGGGGGCGACCAGGTGGCAGATGGTCTCCAACCACGTCCTCCCCTATTCCCAGGGGGGGATCATGACCGGGGTGATCATCGGCCTCTCCCGCGCCATCGGCGAGACCGCCCCGATCATCACCATCGGCGCCCTCACCTTCATCGCCTTTCTCCCCCACCCCCCCGTGACCGGCGAGTTCCCCTACCTCTCCTTCGCCTGGCTCAAGGACCCGTTCACGGTGATGCCGATCCAGATGTTCAACTGGACCTCCCGCCCGGAGGAGGCGTTCCAGCACAACGCGGCGGCCGCCGGGGTGGTGCTGCTCGGGATGACGCTGCTGATGAACGGGGTGGCGATCTGGCTGCGCTACCGGATCAGGAAGAGGATCAAGTGGTGAGACGATGGCCTGACCAGTGACCAGTGACCAGTGACCAGTGACCTAGGACCAGCAGTTGGCAGTTAGCACAGCGGAACCATTCAGGAGCATGATATGTCTGAAACAGGCGGCAACACCCTCAAAGCGGAGGCGAGGAGCCTCTCCTTCTACTACGGTGACTACAAGGCGCTCAAGGAAATCAGCCTGCCGGTCCACGACCGCAAGATCACGGCGCTGATCGGCCCGTCCGGCTGCGGCAAGTCCACCTTCCTGCGCTGCTTCAACCGGATGCACGACCTCTACCCCGGCAACCGCTACGACGGGGAGATCATCCTCCATCCGGACGACGTCAACATCCTCTCCCCGAAGGTCGACCCGATCGAGGTGCGGATGCGGATCAGCATGGTGTTCCAGAAGCCGAACCCGTTCCCCAAGTCGATCTTCGAGAACGTGGCATACGGCCTCAGGGTGCGCGGCGTAAGCAAGAGGAGCACCCTGGAGGGGAAGGTGGAGCAGGCGCTACGCGACGCGGCCCTCTGGAACGAGGCCAAGGACCGCCTCCACGACCTGGCGTTCAACCTCTCCGGCGGCCAGCAGCAGCGGCTCTGCATCGCCCGCGCCCTGGCGATCGACCCAGAGCTGGTCCTGTTCGACGAGCCGACCTCGGCCCTCGACCCGATCGCCACCGCCAGCATCGAGGAGCTGATGCTGGAGCTGAAGGAGAAGGTCACCATCCTGATCGTCACCCACAACATGCAGCAGGCGGCCCGGGTCTCCGATCATACCGCTTTTCTTTACCTGGGAGAGGTGATAGAATTTAATGAGACCAAGAAGATCTTCACCAATCCCGACAAGAGCCAGACCGAGGACTACATCACCGGACGGTTCGGTTAACAGCAGGTAGAGGTGTCCGTTCGCTGCGCTCACAGGTAAAGGTAGAGGTAAAGGTAAAGTATTTAATTCCTCAACCTCAACCTCAACCTGATTTTTGTTCTAACTTTACCTGATTCTGGAGGTTTCCGTGGAAAGAGAACACATAGTCAAACAGTACGACCTGGAGCTGAACGAGATCCGCCAGAAGCTCCTGGAGATGGGGGGGAAGGTGGAGGTGATGATCACCAACTCCATGAAGTCGCTGGTGGAGCGGGACTCGGCGCTGGCCGCGGAGACCATCGCCTTCGACCACCAGATCAACCACCTGGAGGTGGAGATCGACGAGAAGTGCCTCCAGGTGCTTGCCACCCGCCAGCCGGCGGCCCGCGACCTGCGCTTCCTCACCCTGGCGCTGAAGATCGTCACCGACCTGGAGCGGATCGGCGACCAGTGCGCCGCCATCGCCAAGCGGGCGATGGAGCTCAACCGGGAGCCGCCGCTCAAGCCTTACATCGACCTCCCCAGGATGGCCCAGGCGGCCGGGGTGATGGTCAAGGAGGCGCTGGACGCCTTTGTCCGGGGCGACGACGCCATGGCGCTCAAGGTCTGCCGGGACGACCAGTTCGTGGACGACCTGAACGAGCAAATCCAGCGGGAGCTCCTCTCCTTCATGATCGAGGACCCCGAGACCATCTCCCGCGCCATCAAGATCAACTACATCTCCAAGTGCCTGGAACGGATCGCCGACCACGCCACCAACGTAGCGGAGATGGTGATCTTCATGGTCAAGGGGAAGGATATCCGCCACACCATCCCTGCCCAATAGGGCGAAAGGGAGTCTGCTCCGGTTCGTTGGCCAGCGACGAGAGGTGTTTTTGCATTGAAATGATTCGAGCAATACTGTATAAAAACAGTGTCGTGCGGGAGAACTTCTTCTGGAGTTAGATTAAACAGCGTTAAAACTTACATCAATATATGACTATAATCACATTGCTTAAAGCAAACTGCCGGTATGGTGGCGCATGAAGAGTATATTCCTGATTTTAGCCACTGTTTTATTAGCTGCTTGTGCCTCAGATCCAGCGGTCAGATCCGATAAGCTCATTATTTCTGACACACTGAAAATCCCTTATGAGAAAGCCTGGCAGAGAACCGTGCAGGCTCTAACCGCGCAAGGCTACCCTATCGATCTCAGCAACAAACAAGGGGGCGTGATCTCAGTCGAGGGAGCCACGGTCAGACTCGACGATCATCTGGCCGACTGCGGAAAATTCGGCGGAATCTCCTACCTTAAGGATCACAGAACCTCCACCTACATTACGCTCTTCATTGACTTGGAGAAGATTTCGGAAAAGGCGACCGCCATAAGGGTCAATTCTTCCATCAAAGCCGCCTTTAGCGCCGGGATCGGCGCTGAATCAAGGGTCTTGTCCTGCCATTCTTCCGGCAAGCTTGAAAAAAGCCTGATTTCTCAGATCAAACGCTAGCCTATTAAATGGGGTAGAATAAATATCCCTATCTATTAACCTGGGAACAGCGTAATATAAAAAGCTGACCTACCTTCCGAAATCATTCATCTCTGTCATTTCGCCCCCCCTCTGTTTTCCGGTCATCTCCATCCACCTCTCCGTCAAATCCCTGGAACAGTCAGCACAGTTCCTTTCCGGGCCCTCCCGTCACGTGAAATTCCTCACCATGGCTCGACGCTCAGACTACGTAGTCAAAGGACAAATAGTGGGCGTTGGCATTCTGATTGGTTACTTCGCAAAACAAGATGAAGCCCGGACAGCTCTCCGGGAACTGGCGCGACAGGGTTTCCGCCGCACCGCCCTGGTGCATAAGGGCACGGACGGAGATGTCCATATCGCAGAGCCGTTCCTCCGGCGCCGTGCCTTGGGGATAACCCTGGCTGCCTGTCTCTTCGGGGGAATTGCCGGAATGGCCGCTCTGCTCCTGCACCGGCAGAAGTCGCTTCCAGGCTGGAGTATTGCCACTTCCCCGGCGCTGATCCTTGCATCTGCCACAATCGGCGCTCTGGCAGCTCTTTTGTGGCTGCGACGCTCCAGGCATGGTGTCGAGCCAGGGGTCGTGCACGATCACGCCCGCTGGCTCGTCTCCGGTGAATCCGTGCTGATCCTCCAGGCACCGGTCGAGACCTTGCAGCGTCCGCTGGCCATGCTGCGGGAAAGCAGCGATATCCCTCCGGCGCTGTTCGTCATCCATCCCAGGTGCGAGCGGCGGCTGGAGGCGCGGGGCATCGCGGCAAAGCTCTCCCCGGCACAGGTCCTTGAGCATGCCCGGCGCCATGCCGGCGAGCAGCAGGTGGACCCGGGGCCGCAGCGCACTGCCGAACTGCTCAAGCGTCTCAAGCAGTCCCGTCTATGGGTCCGTCAGGTCTGCGCAGACCTTGCCGCGGCGAGCCGTCTGGAGCAGAAGGCCACGCCGGCCGCCGATTGGATCCTTGATAACGAGTACATCCTTGAGGGGAACGCCCGCGATGTCCTGCTGAACCTTCCCCGGCGTTTTTACCGGCAGCTCCCCACACTGGCCGCCGATCCCCTCCGGGGGCTGCCGTGCATCTACGGTCTGGCCAAGAATCTCGTTTCCCATAACGAACTGCGCCTGGACCGGGAGAATATCCTGGCATTCATCGAGGCCCACCAGTCCGTGCGCACGCTGACGATCGGCGAGCTCTGGGCCATTCCCCAGATGCTGCGCATCGCACTGATCGAAAGCATCCAGAGTCTGGCCGTCACGGCCCTGGCGGACCTGCGCGAACGTCAGTTGGCCGACTTCTGGGCGAACCGGCTGATCGCCGCCAATCGCCGCGACGCCAACCAACTCTTCGCAATCCTCGCGGAACTTGCGAAAGCGGAGCCGTGCCCCACTACCTATTTCGGCGCGCAGCTGGTCGGCCTGCTCTACGACGAGGCGGCCGCATTGGCGCCGGTCCAGAGCTGGCTTGAGCGCACGCTCAAGAACCCCCTGCACGACCTCAACCAGCGTGAGCAGAACCGGCAGACCAGCGAGCAGTTGGCCTGCGGCAATGCCTTCACCAGCCTGCGTCAGCTGGCCCTGCTGGACTGGCGGGAGATCTTCGAGAAGCTAAGCAAGGTGGAGCTGCTGCTGCGCCGCGATCCGTCCGGGGTCTACCCCGTGATGGATTTCGCAACCCGTGACCGCTGCCGTCGGGCGATCGAGGATCTCGCCCGCCGCTCCGCCCGTACCGAGGAACAGGTCGCGGAGCGCGTTGTCAAGCTGGCGACGCAGGCAGGGCGTGAAGCAACAGCCGATGAGCGGCGCAGCCACGTCGGCGCCTGGCTGGTCGGGGAGGGACGGGCTGAGCTGACGCGGCTGCTGGAATGCCGCGAAGCGCTGCGTTACCGTGCCCTGGAATGGGTTTATCGGCACCACGCCGCCGTCTACGCCCTCGGCATCGGCGGCTTCTCTGCTTTGATCTTATTCTCGGTCGGATCGGTCGGATCGGACCGATCAGTCGGATCATCACCTATAGTCTGTCTTGGACTTCTGCTGCTCCTGCTGATTCCGGTAAGCCAGTTGGCGATAGAGCTGGTCAACTACCTGGTCACGCGACTCCTGCCGCCACGCCCCTTGCCCAAGATGGATTTCGAGGACGCGGGGATTCCCGATGCATTCCGCACCCTGGTGGTCGTGCCGATGATGCTGGTGAACACGGCGACGGTACTAGCCGAGGTGGAGAAGCTGGAGATCCGCTACCTGGCCAACAAGGAAGCAAATCTGCTGTTCAGCCTGTTCACGGACTACACTGATGCAGCCACGCTCACGCGCGAAGACGACAGCAAACTCCTCCAGACCGCGACAGCATCCCTGGCGGAGCTGAACCAGCGTCATGGCGGCGCGCGTTTTTTCATGTTCCATCGGGAGCGCACCTGGAGCGAATCCGAGCAGAAATTCATCGGCTGGGAGCGCAAACGGGGCAAGCTGGAGGAACTGAACCGCCTGATCGACGGCACGCGCCCGGAGACCGCCGCAGCCATGGTCTACGTGGGCGACCAGGATCAGTTGGCGGACGTGCGCTTCGTCATCACCCTGGACAGTGACACCCAGTTGCCGCACGCTGCGGCCCGCAGGATGGTGGAAACCCTGGCGCACCCCCTCAACCGGCCCCGCTTCGATCCGTCGGGTCGCATCATGGCCGGCTACACCATCATCCAGCCGCGGGTGAGCCCGACCCTGCCGAGCACGAGCGTCTCGACCTTCAGCCGGCTCTTCGCCGATGCGGTCGGCATCGACCCCTACACCCAGGCGGTTTCCGATGTCTATCAGGACTTGAGCGGCGAAGGATCGTACCATGGCAAGGGGATCTACGACGTAGCCGCCTTCAGCCGCGTGCTGTCGGGGAAATTCCCCGAAGAGTGGGTCTTGAGCCACGACCTGATCGAAGGCGCCCACGTCCGGGTGGGACTGGCGAGCGATATCGAGCTCTTTGATGAGTTTCCGCAAGGATACCAGAGCTTCAGCAGCCGGGCCCATCGCTGGATTCGCGGCGACTGGCAGATCGCCGGGTGGATTTTCCCGCGTGTTCCGCTGGCTTCCGGCGGCCGGGGACCGAACCCGCTTTCCCTCTTGAACCGCTGGAAGATCCTCGACAACCTGCGCCGCAGCCTGTTGCCCGCCGCGAGCCTTTGCCTATTGATCGCCTCCTGGCTCATTTCCCCGGGGATCGGCGGGATCGCCACGCTGGTGGTCGGCATGCAGCTCCTCTTCCACCCTCTGGCGCAGCCCTTCACCATGGCCACCACCCGCAAGGGGTTGAAGTACTTCGACCTGTCGAAGGTACTGCACGACCTGCTGCGGGCGACCGCCGACGCCGCGTTGCTGCCGCACCAGGCGGCGGTGACCCTGGATGCCATTGCCCGGGTCTGGTACCGCCGCTTGATATCCGGGCGCGATCTTCTGGAGTGGACGGCCCAGGCTACCCATTGGAGCGCCTCCCGCCGGCAACCGCTCTTCGTTGCAAGCCTGGCGCTGGGGAGCCTCTTCAGTGTCATTGCGGGCTGGGCGACCTTTCGCGTCATGCCGGAGAGCCTGCCGCTGGCCCTCCCCTGGCTCGGGCTGTGGTTTCTCTCGCCGCTGCTCGGCTGGCTCCTGAACCTGCGTCCTGCCGAGCAACAGAGGGCACACCCGCTGCCGGAAACGGACCGCCGCTTCCTCAGGGAGGTCGCCCGGCGGACCTGGCGCTATTTTTCGGCATTTGTCAGTGATGACACGTCGTGGCTGCCCCCCGACAACTACCAGGTCTCCCATCTGGACCGCCTGGCCATGCGTACCAGTCCGACCAACATCGGCCTCTGGATGACCAGCGCGCTGGGTGCCCATGACTGCGGCTACCTGACCATCAACCAGGTCGTCGAAAGGCTGACCAGCACCATGGCAACCATAGGCCGTCTGGAACGCCATCAAGGGCATCTCCTGAACTGGTACGATATCCAGACCCTGGTCCCCCTGGAGCCTCGCTACGTCTCCGGCGTCGACAGCGGCAACCTGCTCGGCGCCCTGGTGGCCATGGAACAGGGGCTTGACGAGCTGGTGCACGCCCCCCTCCTGGATGACAAGGCCTTTGCCGGATTTTACGACACCGGCGCAATCCTGAAACAGTCCGTGGGCCTTGAACGCCGCTCCGGCTTCGATCTCCGCATCCTGGGCGGCCTGTTGGCCGAGTGGGAATCTCCACCCCCCCGCATCGTTGATGGACTGCGCCTGCTGCGGAGAATGGCGGGTAACTTCAGGGTCCCTCTTGTCCCGGGAGGAGCGGCCTCATGGGCCGGTGAGATGGAGGAGCAGGTGGCCGCCTGGACAACGATCTCGGACCGCTATCTCACCTGGATCGAAATCCTTGCGGAGAAGACCGAACCGGAGCTTGCCCAGCTGGGGCCAGAGGCCCTGCTCGCCATCCGCC
Source organism: Geobacteraceae bacterium (assembly GCA_023701365.1). Classification (GTDB taxonomy): domain Bacteria; phylum Desulfobacterota; class Desulfuromonadia; order Geobacterales; family Geobacteraceae; genus JAMPXD01. The sequence goes on along the minus strand of JAMPXD010000010.1, from coordinate 27,064 downwards.
GGGACCTGTCCCGGGCGCCTTCGCTCTTCGATCTCGCCCATGGCCGGGTCGATTCGATCGAAATTCTTACAGCAATTCGGGATAGGATCAGCGCCAATATTCCGCTGGTCGGGTCCCTCCCCCTTCAAGGGGGAGGTCAGGAGGGGGATGGGGAAGGAGAGGGAGATTTTCGTAGCGACGCATCTCTGGCACCATGGCTCGACCGCGTTATCGCAGCATTCGCCTCATCGCAATGGCTGGCCGGCGAAACCCTGGCAATGGCTGAGCGGTTGATCATCGACGTCCGCGAGCTGTCGGCCGGGATGAATATGCAATTTCTCTATGACCCCAAGCGAAAGCTGTTCGCCATCGGCTACAACGTCTCTCTGGATCGTCTGGACGCCTCCAGTTATGACCTGCTGGCCAGTGAGGCGCGGCTCGGCAGTTTCGTTGCCATTGCCCGGGGCGACGTCCCCCTGGAGCATTGGTTCTCCATGAGCCGCCCCTACGGAGCAATCGGCCGGCAGCGGGTGCTGCTCAGCTGGACCGGGACCATGTTCGAATACCTGATGCCGCTCCTGTTCCAGCGCTCCTACGGCAATTCGCTCCTGGACAAGGCAGCGAGGGAAGCGGTTGCGATCCAGATCGCCTACGGCCGCTCGCTTAATGTGCCTTGGGGCATTTCCGAGTCCGCCTTTGCCGATCTCGACCTCAACAAGAACTACCAGTACAAGGCCTTCGGCGTTCCGGCCCTCGGATTGAAGCGCGGTCTGGAGGAAAAACTGGTCGTCGCTCCCTATGCCACCCTGCTGGCACTGAACGTGGCGCCGGGCGAGACCGTGCAGAATCTGCAACGACTGGCCGGCTTGGGGTTGCTCGGTGATTACGGCTATTACGAGGCGATGGATTTCAGCCGGCAACCGCAGCGTGACGCCGGGAGCCAGCCTCTCAAGCGCGGGGTGATCATCGAGGCGTATATGGCCCATCATCAGGGGATGGCGTTCCTGGCGCTGACCAACTTCCTCCATGGCAACCCGTTCCCGCGCCGCTTTCACAGCGACCCGCGGGTGCGCGCCTTTGAGGCCCTGCTTCAGGAGCGCATCCCGACCCTGCCGCCGCTGCACCTGATCTCGACGCGGCAGAGTGAGCCGCAGCTCCTGGCTGCAGACCTGGTCGCCCCGGCAGGAAGCACCATTACCACGCCCCATACCGCCACTCCCAAGAGCCTCCTGCTCAGCAACGGCCGCTACGGCCTGATGGTCACCAACAGCGGCGGCGGCTACAGTCAGTGGGGCGACCGGGAACTAACCCGCTGGCGGTCGGATCAGACCCGTGATGGGCAAGGGACCTTCTGCTACATCCACGAGGCCGATCCGGATCGTGTCTGGTCCAGCACCTGGCACCCGGTCGGCGGCAAGCCTGAAGGGTATTCCGTTGACTTCGCCCTTGACCGGGCCGTGTTCCGGCGCAGCGATAACGGAATTCACACCGAAACAGAGATCATCGTCTCGCCGGAAGACGACGTGGAGGTGCGCCGGATTACCCTGGTCAATCGCTCCAGCCGCGACCGCCGCCTCAACCTGACCAGCTACGTTGAGCTCTCCATGGCGCCCCACAACGCGGACCGCCAGCACCCGGCCTTCAACAAGCTGTTCATCCAGACCGAGGCGGTCCCGCAGCAACAGGCGCTCCTCGCCTTCCGGAGACCGCGGGGTGAAAATGACCCACCGCTGTATGTGGCTCATTGCCTGACGCTACATGATTCAAAATCCGACATACCGGACCGATCAGACATATCCGACCGATCAGTTCAAACTGATTTCCAGTTTGAAACCGACCGGGGCCGCTTCATCGGCCGTGGCCGGACCCTCGCCAATCCCATGGGGGCCGTGCAAGAGCTCGGCAACAGCCAGGGGTTTGTCCTGGATCCGAGCTTAAGCCTGCGGCGGAGTCTTGTCCTGGAGCCGGGCCAGCGCGCCCGGGTTTCCCTGGTGCTTGCCGCCGGGGCGACCCGCGAGCAGGTCCTGCTGCTGATGGATAAGTACAGCGACCCCCATGCGGCCGAACGGGCCATGGATTTCGCCTGGGGCTCGGCCCAGCAGGAGTTGCAGATGCTGCACATCCAGCCTGACGAAGCGCGCCGCTTCCAGCAACTGGCGAGTCATCTGCTGTTTCCCAATCACCTCTTGCGGCCACCCGGCGAACGCCTGGAAGAGAACCGCAAGGGCCAGGCAGGGTTATGGCCCTACGCCATTTCGGGCGACCTGCCGATGGCCCTGGTTACCATCGGTGAGGCGCGGGAGATCAGCCTGGTCCGCCAGATGCTCCAGGCCCACACCTATTGGGGTTCGCACGGGTTGGCGACCGACCTGGTGATCCTCAACGAGGAGGCGGGGGGCTATGAGCGGCCGCTCCAGGAACGACTGGAACAGCTGATCCAGGCCCATACCCTCTCCGCAGCGGCTGATCGGCCGGGCGGGATCTTCCTGCGGAGCGCGGCGCAGATCCCGGAAGAGGATCTAAGGCTTCTCAAGGCCGCGGCCAGCATCGTGCTGGTGGCGGCACGCGGCACGCTGCCCCAGCAACTGGGGGTGCCGGTGGAGGCTACCGAAATGCTGGAGCGGCTTCCCCGGAAACGTGCTCCCCGGGAGCCCTCGGCCCCGCTCCCCTTCATGGAGCTGAACTACTTCAACAGCCTCGGTGGCTTTACCCCGGACGGGCGTGAATACGCGATCTATCTCGGCCCCGACACCAACACCCCCGCACCCTGGGTGAACGTCATCGCCAATCCGACCTTCGGCACCCTGGTCAGCGAAACCGGGTCCGGCTTCACCTGGTATGGCAACAGCCAGCGCAACCGCCTGACCGGCTGGTCGAACGACCCGGTGCTGGACCCGGCGACCGAGGCGCTCTACATCCGCGACGAGGAAAGCGGCGTCTTCTGGTCGCCGACCGCGGCGCCGATCCGCGAGGAGAGCGCCTATCGGGCCCGGCACGGGGCGGGCTACACGGTCTTCGAGCATAACAGCAACGGCATCGAGCAGGAGCTGACCGTCTTCGTCCCCGTGAATGAGAAGGGGGGAGAGCCGATCAAGCTGCAGCGGCTGCGGCTCACCAATGCCTCCCCCAGAAGACGCCGGCTCTCGATAACCTATTATGTGGAGTTGACCCTCGGCGAGAACCGCGAAACCTCCCAGATGCACGTCATGACCAACTGGGACGACGAAGCCGAGGCCCTGCTGGCGCGGAACCGCTACCACCCCGAGTACGGGGAGCGGGTCGCCTTCGTGGCCATCACTCCCCGGGCCGACTCATACGGCGGCGACCGCACCGCCTTCATCGGCCGCAACCGCTCGCTGGCCAACCCGGCGGCCATGGAGCTGACCCGGCTGTCACAACGGACCGGGGCGGGGCTCGACCCGTGCGCGGCACTCCGGGTGACCCTGGAAATGGCTCCCGGCGAGCGACGGGAGATCAGCTGCATGCTGGGCCAGGCCGGGTCGGTGGCGCAGGCCCGGGAGCTGGTGCTCCGCTTCCGGGAGGATCAGGCCCTGGAGGACGCGTTCGATCAGACCAGGGCCTGGTGGGATGCGCTCTTGGGGACGATTGAAGTACGCACCCCAGAACTGGCCGCCGACCTCCTGATCAACCGCTGGCTCCAGTACCAGTCGTTAAGCTGCCGCATCTGGGGACGCTCCGCTTTTTACCAGTCGGGCGGCGCCTTCGGCTTTCGCGATCAGCTGCAGGACGTCATGGCGTTTCTCTACGCCAAACCGGAGCTGGCGCGTAACCAGATCCTGCTGGCCGCCAGCCGGCAATTCAAGGAGGGGGATGTCCAGCATTGGTGGCATGAACCTGAGGGCGCCGGGATCCGCTCCCGTATCTCCGACGACCTCCTCTGGCTCCCGTACGTGGTGGCCCACTACGTCCGGACCACCGGCGATGCCGACATTCTCCGGGCCGAGGTCCCCTTCCTCAACGCCCCCCCGCTGGCGGACGATCAGCACGAGGTATTCGCCACGCCGGAGGTAACCTTTGAACGCGCCACGCTCTTTGAACACTGCCGGGCCGCAGTCAGCCGCGGCCTGACGATCGGGCCCCATGGCTTGCCCCTGATGGGGACAGGGGATTGGAATGACGGGATGAACCTGGTGGGCGCCGGGGGGAAAGGGGAGAGCGTCTGGCTCGCCTGGTTCCTCTGTGATTCTCTGCGCGGGATGGCCGAACTGGCAAGCCTCCTCGACCAGCCGGAGCTGAGCCAAACCTATCAAGATGAGCGGTATGCCCTGATCCAGCGGGTCGAGCAGGCCGGCTGGGATGGTGAGTGGTATCTGCGGGGGACCTTCGACGATGGCACCCCGCTCGGGTCCGCGGCAAACAGGGAGGCGAGGATCGATTCCCTCCCCCAGTCTTGGGCATGGCTCTCCGGTGCAGCCGATCCTGAGCGCGCGGCTCAGGCCCTGGAGTCGGCCTGGCGCCATCTCGTCCACAAGGATGAAGGTCTGGTGCTCCTCTTCGAGCCCCCCTTCGACAAATCGGACCCCTCCCCCGGCTACATCAAGGGGTATCCCCCCGGGGTGCGGGAGAACGGCGGTCAGTACACCCACGCCGCCCTCTGGATGGCCATGGCCATGGCCCGCAAAGGGGATGGGGAGCGGGCTGTGCAGCTCCTGCGCATGCTCAATCCGATCGAGCACGCCCGCGATGCGGCAGCGGTCTGGCACTACGGGGTTGAACCCTATGTGGTTGCGGCCGACGTCTACCGTTTACCCGGTCGGGTGGGACAGGGTGGCTGGTCCTGGTATACCGGCTCGGCGGCATGGATGTATCGGGCCTGGATTGAAGAGGTCCTGGGCTTGCAGGTGCACGGCGGGCAGCTGCGGGTGAATCCCGTCATCCCCGCGGCATGGGATGGCTTCAGCCTCCGCTATCGGCACGGTGAAGCGATCTACGCGATCCAGGTGGAGAATCCCCACGGCTGCGAGCGCGGTGTCGCCTGGGTTGAGATGGATGGGCAGCGCGTGACCGGTGGCATGATCCCGTTGGAGCGGGGCCTGGTGAAGCACCAGGTTGTCGTCCGGATGGGAAATGAGGCAGGCTGAAGGTGGAAGGCTGAAGGAATGGGTGTTCCTGACAGTCTTCTGCCTGACAAGTTGTAAATCCAATACATGAGGAGAGAACATGATTATCAAACGAGGTAACGTAGTTAGCCACACAGTAGCGCATGAATGGGGAGTCGGCAAGGTGATGGAGGTGACTCCTCTAAGGGCAACGATACAGTTCAGTGATGGCATCATCAGGAAGATTTCCTTCTCCCATTACGATATCCTTCGGCCGGCAGATCGGGCTTCTTACGTGGCAATTCCAGACAGCGTCCCGGTCGTAAAGGCTCGGGTAACTCCCAAGCGGCAGAAAAAGATAAAGCAACCGGCGGTTTGAGTACTGGCGGATAAGGAGCCAACCATGGCCTCACTGGATTATGAGCAGGAAAAGAGCGTCTTCAGAAAGTTCTACGAGAGCAACCGGCACCATTTTGCTGATGCCAAGAACGCCTATATCCGCACCATCAGTTCACTTATCAAGCGGTGTGATGTAGGAGAGGTAACGAAAATCGAAGGTCGAATCAAGGACCAAGAGGAGTGCATCAGGAAATTTCACCGTAAATACCAGAGCAGGCTGGAAGCAGATGAGCAACCCTACGAGATCAAGGATTTCATTTCCGACCTGATCGGCATCCGGATCGTCTGCCTCTATGAAGACCAGATCTCCGTGGTGTCTGAGGTGTTGCAACGACACTTCAGGATCCTCGACGTCACCGACAAGACATCGGCCGTGGAGAGTACCGAGGATTCCTTCGGCTACAAGGGCTTGCACATGGACCTGACCCTGAGCGATGAGATGGCTTCCCTGCCTAAGTACCTGCCGTATCTGGACCGTCCCTTCGAAGTGCAGATCAGGTCCTTGATCCAGGATGCCTGGAGTGTACTGGACCATAAGATCAAATACAAGAAATCGATCCCCGGTGATCTCAAGCGCAGGATTAATGTTCTCTCTGCCCTGTTTGAGCTGGCCGACCGGGAATTCCAGGAAATCCGCAACGCTACTACGGAACTGATGCAGCAGGCGACGGTGGCGCCAATCGGCGATCCCCTGGATGACGCCCGTGAGACGGCGGGACTAGCAACAGCGGCGGCCAGCGCCAAAACCGTAAACGCCTTTAATTTCCTGCGTGTGGCGGGCCATTTCTTCAGGGATTTCGAATTCGAGGACTACAAAGTCGACGATTTCGTTCAGGACATTCTGAAACTTGACAGTGGTTTTCAAAAATCGGCTCTGCATAAATGCTTGAACGAGAATTTGAAAATCATCAGAGATTATCGCGACCATTTCATGGCAGAAAACCCTGACAAAACCTTCAGCCCCTACACCTCGATCAGACACTGTCTGTACCTCTACGATCAGGAAGCCTTCGGGCGGATTATATCCAAGGGGACGAGAGAACGCTTTGCCTGCTGGCAGAAAGTATCACGGGGGAACTCTGCTTGATACACCGCGGAGCACACCCCCGGGGTTGCGGAAAAACCGTAACCCCTTTTTTTAAGTGGTCGGGGCGACTGGATTCGAACCAGCGACCAATCCCTCCACTGGCCACACCTTCCGCAGATTCCTGCCGTCCCTTATAACGCCACGCGGCACGAAAAAGGCCCCGGATTTCTCAGGGGCCTTTGTGTACAATGGAGATCCCTATGCTCAAACTTTTCTTACGTTGGCCGCCTGCAGACCCTTCGGTCCCTTGACTACATCGAATGTTACTTCATCCCCCTCTTGCAGGGATTTGAAGCCTTCACCCGTGATAGCGGAGAAATGACAAAAAACATCATCGCCGTTATCCTGCTCAATAAAACCAAACCCCTTGGCATCGTTAAACCATTTTACCTTTCCTTTTGCCATTCTTTCGTTCTCCTCATAGCGTTGATTTTTTCGGAAGTTTCTGTGGTCATATATTAAACCTAACAATTGTACTTGCAATGTCAAGGGACAGAATTGCGGGAATTTCATGTTGAACAAGAGTTCCCTGAAGCTCGCGGTGTGAGAACGGGTTGTGGCAAGGTCACAGGTTGGATTCGAAACTATTGAACCGGGGGACGTCGCCCCGCGGATATCCGGGTAATTGGTAGGTGTCGGCAAGCTGATAGGTGTATGAGAACCTTATCCGTCTTGGAGCTTCTCCCGGCTTGAGACGCAACTCCAGCCGGAACCTTTCACTCCCGGAAGTGTCGAGCAGGGTGGGAAAGGAGGCGAAGGTCTCCTTGGCCACAACCTCTCCCTTATCGTCCAGGAGGCTTGCCGTCAGTTCCAGGTCGCGCAGGTAGTAATAGCGGAGGTTTCTTACCGTCCCTTCGATGCTGATAACGTTATCCGTCCTTGCAGATTTCCAGAGGATTTCCAGGTCGTAATAGCGGTAGTAATGGGAAGAGAATGGCGGGTTTGTGTCCAGCTCCTTGCGCGGCGTCGCGCAGGCGGCCAGGAGAAGCAGAATCACCGCCCCGGCGATGATTTTCCCAGTCATGGCCAGGGACCTTTCATTCAGCCCTTCAAGAGTGGATTGCGTGCACCAAATGGACATTCGGGTAATTCCTCGTCCTTTCCGCCGCTATCATAAATGTACCATCTGCCTGTTCATTTACAATCAATCCTGAGCTCCAACAGGGCATGCAGAGCACGCAAATATCAGACTGCTTCGGCAGGCTTAGCGGTCGTGACGCGTGGAGGACATGACAAAATATATGACAAGCGGCCCCCTCCTTGACAACCGTCCGATGCATGTTAAAAACTAGAACGGGAAGGGATGGCGGCAAAAGAGAGGAGACACGCCCATGGCGATGCAGATGTCAAGAATTGCCTCGTGTGGAGTAACTGATTGCTCATATAACCAGAACAAGCAGTGCCATGCCTTGGCGATTACCGTCGGCGGGCCGGAGGTATGCGCACGCTGCGATACATACCTGCACGCCGCCCAAAAAGGCGGGGATGCCGATAGGACCGGCGGTGTAGGGGCATGTAAGGTGGGTAGTTGCTCGTTCAACAGCTCGTTCGAGTGTTCGGCGCCTGGTATCAAGGTGGGACTGCACCAGGGCCATGCGGATTGTACGACCTTCAAACCCAGGTAGCACTTGGAGAACGAAGAAGTTTCGGAAGAAACCCCCCTCCTCCCTTCCCTTCCCTCAAATTGCCCCGCCCTCTGTGAAACTCCTTCACCAGGAGCTCAGCGGCATTGATGGCCAAGCTCCCGAGCTCTTTTCACAGTCGGGCAGTACCATCGCCGGCCCCTGCCAACATCTTTCCGCTGCCGGCCCAGAACGAATACATAAGGACAGGATCAAACAACAGGAAAGGAGAAGCGTCATGATCGAACAAGAAACGATAGCAAACCTGAAAGAGCTGGGAGAGAGCGAATACCAGGTGTTGAAGGAGACATACTGTCGCTTGCAGGAATTGAGATCCGGCATCGGTGCGATGCATGATCAGTATAAAGCGGACGGAACACCGCCGGATTTCGACCACGTAGAGGCGCTCCATGTGCAGATGGAGGAGATGTTTGAGGAACTGGAGCGATTCCTGCTCTCTGTCTGTTCCACAAGCTCCTGCGGCCCGGACATTTGCAAGATGTAAAACCAGCCATCTGCTCCGGCAGAGTACGAACCGGCATCGACATCATGGAACCTGTCATTCTCGAAGACATCAGAGATTCAGCCATCCGCATCGCCATCAGGCTGGCCATCGGCGAATATCTCCTCAGGTGGCCGCAAAAAAACGACAAAAGGGCTACAGCATAAGCTGTAACCCTTTTGTTTATATTGGTCGGGGCGACTGGATTCGAACCAGCGACCACTAGACCCCCAGTCTAGTGCGCTACCAGGCTGCGCTACGCCCCGATATGATGATCCTGCAAGGAATTCCTTATTGCAACAAGCTCTTCTCTTACTGCGGCGAGCACTTTACGCATGCTGTCCGGAGCGAACTCACTTCCGGCAATCGCCACCTCGCCCCTTTTCACCTTGCCGTTGATCCTTTTTCTGGCACCCTCTATGGTGAGCTTCTCCGTATAGAGCAGCTTCTTGATCTCCAGAAGCAATTCCAGCTCCTTTTTTGTGTAGAGACGCTGTCCGGCCCGACTCTTGCTCGGCTTTAACAGCTCGAATTCGGTCTCCCAGTACCTGAGCACTGAAGGACGCAAAGAGACGAGTTCAGCCACCTCACCGATCTTGAAATAAAGCTTGTCGGGAATTCCGGCCCCCATCGTCCCCTCTTCTGAAAAAGCGCTACTCTTTATTGAGAGATGACTTGAGTACCTGGCTCGGCTTGAAGGTGAGGATTTTCCTGGCGGAAATGGTGATCTCCTCGCCGGTCTGAGGGTTTCTGCCCCGGCGGTCTGCCTTCTCTTTAACCACAAAGTTACCAAAACCGGCTATCTTGATCTTGTCGCCGCCCTCCAGGGTGTTCTTGATGATATCAAAAACCGTCTCCACCAACTCGGCGGATTCCTTTTTGGAGAAGCCGACCCTTTCATATATCTTTTCGACAATATCCGCTTTAGTCATGACTACCTCTACAAGCTGATTGTTCAACTATCCCGAAGGGTTAGACAACGGCTTGCTTTATATCACAGCACTTGAAGATAATCAACCCTTTTTATCTGATTGATACATTTAATTTTTTTATCATGGTTTCAACGACGCGCGTATGGAGTCTGGTAATCTCCTCATCCGCCAGCGTTCTCTCCGGCGAGCGATACCGTACCCTGACGGCGATGCTCTTCTGGCCGGACGGGATATGCTCTCCCTTGTACAGGTCAAATATTTCAGCCCCTTCTATCTCCTTCTCCCGGAGGCTCCTGATGCAGTTCAAGATCTCGGCTGCGGGCGTGCCATCGTCGAGAACCATGGCAATATCACGGAATGTGTCCGGAAAGCGGGGAGGCACCTGGACCGCGACTTCTTCACCGCAGCAGAGAACCAGTTTCTCGAAATTCATCTCAAAATAATAGAGCGGCTTCTCGAAGCCGTAGTTTTCCTGGACGGTGGGGTGAATCTCCCCCAGGGAACCGACGACTTCTCCGTTGACCGTGATGTTGCAGGACTTGCCGGGATGGTAGAAGTTTTCGACCTCGCTGCTGTCATAGGCGACATTCAGGACCTTGAGCTGATCGAGAAGGTTTTCGACAACCCCCTTCGCATCGTAGAAATCCACTTCCCCCCTCTGCTGATTCCACCCCTCCGGATCACGCAACCCGGTAAGAAGAGCGGCAATATTAATCGGTTCATCGGGGAGTTCCCTGCCCGCGCGGGGGAGGTAGACGCGGCGCATCTCGAATATGCGCTGGTTCATAACCCTGAAGCTGACGTTTCTGGCGGCTGTCTCAAGAATCCCCGGCAACAGGGCGGTGCGCATCACCGATTGTTCCGCGACCAGGGGGTTGAGGAGCCCGATCGAATCGCGGCGCGGGTCGCTGCTCTCCAGAAGGATCTTATCGTAGCAATCGGGAGAGATGAAACTGAAATTGACGACCTCATTGAAGCCATGGGCCACCAGCAGGTCCTTGACCCGGTTTTCCAGCTTCTGATGGCGGGTCGGCCGGTCGGAAAATACCCTGGCTTTCGGCATGGTCACCGGGATCTTGTCATAGCCGTGAAGCCTGGCGACTTCCTCCACCAGGTCTATTTCCCGTTCGATATCGACCCGGAACGAAGGCGCCTCGACCTCGAAGAGCCCCGGCTCGATGATTTCGACCGTAAACTCTAGGCTGTGGAAGATCCGGATCACCTCTTCGGCGGCAAGATTGGTGCCCAGCAGCCTGTTGATGTGATCGAGACGGGCCGGCACCTTCTTCCTTTCAACGGGCCCGGCGGAAACATCTATCGTACCTTGGGCAACACTCCCGCCGGAGAGTTGCGCTATCAATGAAGCGGCCCGGTCCAGGGCCTTGGTCAGCACATGGAAGTCCGTTCCCCGTTCGAAGCGGTGTGAAGACTCGGTATGCAGCCCCAGCCTCTTGGCGGTCAGCCTGATGGCCGATGGCTTGAAATAGGCGCTTTCCAGCAGGATATTGGTAGTGCCCGGTGAAATCTCGGAGTTCTCTCCCCCCATGACGCCGGCCAGTGCGATCACCTTTGCCGCATCACGGATGGTGAGGTCTGATGCCTTGAGATGGCGCGGCTGGCCGTCCAGGGTCGTGAAGCTCTCCCCATCTGCCCCCCTTCTGACGATGATCTTCCCTCCGGAGAGGAGGTCAAAGTCAAACGCGTGGAGCGGATGGCCGAATTCGATGAGGACGTAGTTGGTGACGTCCACGACGTTGTTGATGGGGCGCAGCCCTACCGCTTTCAGCCGGTCCGCCAGCCATTGCGGAGACGGCGCTATGGTGCACCCTGAAACGTAACGGGCGGTGTAGCGGGGGCATAGCTGGGGATCCTCCACCTGCACCGAGGCAATATCGCTGATCGGGACGCCGGTTTCCGGAACCTCCAGCCCGGGGTAGCTGATTTTTTTCCCCAGCTTGGCGGCTATCTCCCGGGCTATGCCGATCACGCTCAGGCAGTCGGCCCGGTTCGGGGTGAGCCCTATCTCGAAAATGGTGTCCTTCAGCCCCATTGCCTCGAAAAGAGGAACCCCGAGCGGCAGGTCGGGGGGGAGCACCATGATCCCCGCCGACTCATCCGCCAGCCCCAGTTCCTTTTCCGAACAGAGCATGCCGAACGATTCCTCCCCCCTTATCTTAGACCGCTTGATCTTCAAGCCACCGGGGAGCACCGCGCCGATCCGGGCCAGCGCGACCCTGTCGCCGGCCTTGAAGTTCTGCGCCCCGCAGACTATGTCCAGGATTTCCCGTCCGTCATTCACCTTGCAGAGGGAAAGTTTGTCGGCGTTGGGGTGCTGCGCCTTTTCCTGGACCAGCGCCACCACCACCTCGTCCATCCCTTCACCGCGGCTCTCCATCCGCTCGACTTCCAGCCCGAGCATGGTGAGGAGATCGGCAAGCTCTGCGGCCGGGAGCTCTACATCGACAAATTCCTTAAGCCAGTTGTATGTTACTATCATATCGCGCTCTTTTGAATAGATATGGGAGATTGTTCAAGTAATGCCATAAATCTTGCGGCTAGAATTGACTGAGGAAGCGCAGGTCATTCTCAAACAACAGCCGCATGTCGCTGATGCCGTATTTCAGCATGGCGATCCGCTCGATCCCCATGCCGAAGGCGAACCCGGATATGGTTTCCGGATCGTAGTGGACATGCCGATAAACCTCCGGATCGACCATCCCTGCCCCGAGAATCTCCAGCCAGCCGGAATTCTTGCAGACCCGGCACCCCTTCCCCTTGCAGATCACGCAGGCGATGTCCACCTCGGCGCTCGGCTCGGTGAAGGGGAAGAAACTCGGCCTTAACCGGACCCCGGTCCCCCTGCCGAAGTACTGGTTCACAAATATGGTGAGGACCCCCTTCAGGTCGCCGAAGGTTATCCCCTTGTCGACCATGAGCCCTTCGATCTGGTGGAACATCGGCGAATGGGTGGCATCCGAATCGCAGCGGTATACGGTACCCGGGGCAATGATACGCACCGGCGGGGCATGCTTCAGCATGGTGCGGATCTGGACCGGAGAAGTGTGGGTCCTCAGGAGCAGATTGTCGCCGATGAAGAAGGTGTCCTGCATGTCCCGGGCCGGATGGTCCTTGGGGAAATTGAGGGCCTCGAAATTGTAGTAGTCCAGCTCAATTTCCGGCCCCTCCGCCACCTGGAAGCCGAGCCCGGCGAAGATCTCCGATATCTCTTCCCGCACCAGGGTGATCGGATGCTTGGTGCCGAGCGGCCTGCGCCGGCCCGGCAGGGTAACGTCGAGCCTTTCTTCCCGCAGCTTTTCGGCCTTCCGAGCGTTGCGGATGGTTGCCAGGGCCGCGTCGAACCGTTCTTCGAGCTGATCCCTCACCGAGTTGACCACCTGGCCGATCAGGGGACGTTCTGCGGGTGGGAGAGCGCCTACCCCCTTCATTATGGCGGTAAGAGCCCCCTTGCGCCCCAGATACTTGACCCGCAGTTCGTGAAAGGCCTCTTCAGTCGCTATGGCGGCAAGTTCGGTGACGGCCTCCTGTAACAGAGCCTCTAGTTTTTCCCTCATATATTGGAACCTTTAAAAAAAAAGAAATGAGATGCCCTGCATCCCATTTCTTTTATTCGTGCGAGATAACTGATCAGATGGCGGCTTTGGCAAGGGAGGCAATCTCGGCGAACCCGCGGGGATCGGTGACTGCGAGGTCGGCGAGGACCTTCCGGTCAATTTCCACCTTCGCCGCTTTCAGCCCATGGATCATCTTGCTGTAGGAAAGGCCGTTGATCCTTGCCGCAGCGTTGATCCGGGTAATCCAGAGCGCCCGGAAATCCCTCTTCTTGACCCGCCGGTCCCGGAATGCATAGTTCAGCGCGCGATCCACCGCCTCGGTGGCGCTTCTGAACAACTTGCTTCTGGCGCCCCGGTAACCCTTGGCCAGCTTCAATACCTTGTTTCTTCTCTGTCTCGCTTTAAATCCTCTTCTTACTCTCGGCATTTTCTGCTCCTTTGCTTGATATTTGCCGGATCCGCAAGGGGAGACGTTTCCTCACGGTTCGCGGACTTGGAAGCAGGTACGAGGCACTAGGCACGAGGATTATCTAACCCATGCCCAGCGCCTGGCACCTAGCGCCTGCTTTTGTTACATGTACGGGATAAGCTTCAGAATGTTCTTATGGTCAACCGCCTCGACTACGGTCGATTTCCGGAGGTTACGCTTCCTTTTCCTGGTTTTGGAAGTGAGGATATGGCTGGTAAAGGCGTGGCTTCTCTTGATTTTGCCGGAGCCGGTCTTCTTGAAACGCTTGGCGGCTCCCCTGTTGGTCTTGATCTTAGGCATCCCGCTTTCCTCCATTGAACTTTGTATTGTTTAACTTTGTATTATTTTTTCGGGGCAACGATGATGAACATGCTGCGCCCTTCCATCTTCGGTTTCACTTCGATTATTGCGATGTCTTTGAGCGCTTCGACGAATTTGTCCAGGGCCACCTGGCCCAGACTCATGTGGGTTATCTCCCGGCCGCGGAACACGACCGTGATCTTGGCCTTGTTCCCCTCTTCAATGAAGCGGCGGGCATGCTTGATTTTGAAATCGAGATCGTGTTCATCGGTCTTGGGGCGGAGCTTGATCTCCTTCACCTGGACCTGCACCTGCTTTTTCCGGGCTTCCTGGAGCTTCTTGCTCTGCTGATACTTGAATTTGCCGTAATCCATGATCCGGCAGACCGGCGGAACCGCGGTTGGCGAAACCTCGACCAGGTCGAGCTGCTGACTCTCCGCAAGCGCCAGCGCTTCATGGAGAGGAAGTATCCCCAGCTGCTCGCTGTTGGCACCGACGACCCTGACCTCCCTGGAGCGGATGGCCTGATTGATGTTAACTGTGGGTTTAGCTATGATGCCACCTCCTAATGAAAGCTTTTCACTTCATTCGCCATGTAATCTGCAAATTCAATCGGCTGCATCGCCGCAAGATTGCTGCCGTCGCGGAACCTGGGAGTAACAGTAGCGGACTCGACCTCTTTATCACCGATGACCAGCATGTACGGGATCTTCTGCAACTGGGCCTCGCGGATCTTGAAGCCGAGTTTTTCGTTCCGGAAATCCTTCTGGATACGCACCCCCGCTCCGCGGAGCTCGTCAAAGACCTGCTGGGCGTACGGTATCTGGCTGTCGGTAACCGTCACCACCACGGCCTGCACCGGGGCGAGCCAGACCGGGAAATTCCCGGCGAAGTGCTCGATCAGGACCCCGATGAACCGCTCGATGGCGCCGAGAATGACCCTGTGCACCATGACCGGCCGCTTCTTCTCACCATTCGCATCGACGTAGGTGAGCTCGAAACGTTCGGGGAGGGTAAAATCGCACTGGATTGTAGCACATTGCCACTTCCTGTCAAGTGCGTCGCGCAGCTTGATGTCTATTTTCGGACCGTAAAAGGCGCCGTCACCCTCGTTTATCTCGAAGGGCCGGCCGGAATCCTGCAATGCCCCCAGCAGGGCGCTGGTCGCCCTGTCCCAGTCCTCATCGGAGCCAATCGACTTCTCGGGACGGGTGGAGAGCTCCATGTCGTACTCGAACCCGAAGATCCCCATCACGTCGTTGACGAAGGAGATGACCCCCTTGATCTCGCCGTCCAGTTGCTCGGGGGTGCAGAGGATATGGGCGTCATCCTGGGTGAAGCCGCGCACCCTGAGGAGGCCGTGGAGCACCCCCGCCCTCTCGTGCCGGTGCACGGTGCCGAGCTCGAAGAAGCGGAGCGGCAGGTCGCGGTAGCTCCTGAGGTGGGATTTGTAGATCATCATGTGGGAGAGGCAGTTCATCGGCTTGACCCCGTAGCTCTGCCCCTCGATCTCGGTGAAATACATGTTTTCGCGGTAGTTGTCGTAGTGGCCGGAGCGCTGCCAGAGCTCGGTCTTCAGGATCTGGGGGCCGAGCACTATGTCGTAGCCGCGCCGGAGGTGCTCCTTGCGCTCGAAATCCTCCAGGATGGTCCTGAGCATGGCCCCTTTCGGGTGCCAGATGACCAGGCCGGCGCCGACCTCATCGGAGAAGGAGAACAGATCGAGCTCCCTGCCTAGCTTACGGTGGTCGCGCCGCTTCGCCTCCTCCAGGCGCGCCAGGTAGGCCTCCAGCTCCTTCTTGTCGGCAAAGGCGGTGCCATAGATGCGCTGGAGCATCTTGTTCTTCTCGTCGCCGCGCCAGTAGGCGCCGGCGATGGAAGTCAGCTTGAACGCCTTGCACCAGGAGGTGGAGGGGAGGTGCGGGCCGCGGCAGAGATCGACGAAATCACCCTGGCGGTAGAGCGAGACCGTCTCGGCGTCCAGGGCCTCGATCAGCTCAACCTTGTAGCTCTCTCCCATCTCCCGGAACAGCTTGACCGCTTCGGACCTGGCGAGGACCTGCCGCTCGATCTTGAGGCCGGCCTTTGCCAGCTCCGCCATCTTCTTCTCGATCTTCTCGAGGTCTTCGGGGCCGAACGGGGCGTCCACATCGAAGTCGTAATAAAAGCCGTTTTCTATGGCAGGGCCGATGGTGACCTTGGCCTTGGGGAAGAGAATCTGGACCGCCTGGGCCATCAGGTGGGAGGTGGAATGGCGGATGATTTCCAGTGCCTCGGGGCTTTTCTCGGTAATGATCTCGACCGGGGCTCCGTCATGCAAGGGGGTGGCCAGGTCAACCAGGGTGCCGTCAATCTTGCCGGCAATGGCGGCCTTGGCAAGACCGGCCCCGATCGAAGCGGCCAGGTCATGCACCGTTGCGCCCTCTTTGAGGTCCCTTGACGAACCGTCGGGAAGCGTCACCTTGATGTCGCTCATTTAGCAGCCCCTTAACAGAAAGGGCATCGAACCTCGATGCCCCGTCAGATGAATAACTTCGGCATGTTTAAATGGTAGGCGCGGGCGGTTTCGAACCGCCGACCCCTAGCGTGTCGAGCTAGTGCTCTACCCCTGAGCTACGCGCCTACATGAAAACAGAAGGTATTTTTAACAATTCGTGCCGTGATTGTCAAGGGAATAGTTTCCTCGAAATAATTTTATTTGCTCGCGGCTCTTTGCCTACAACCTTGCCTCTGTTCCGATCAGCAGTTTCACGGCCGCCACCACCTCATCCACGGCGATATCAGCCAGGCATTTCGCGCTGACTGGGCATTTGGGAGTATGGCCGAAGCGGGTGCAGGGCGAGCAAGGCAGCTGTTTATTGACAACGTGATGCCGGTTTCCGCGTGGCGCCCATTTTTTTGCAATGCCGGGCCCGAACAGGGAAACAGTCGGTTTCCCCAGCCCCACGCCGATATGGAGAATGCCGGAATCACCGCTCACCAGGACGGCCCCCTTCTCGATTATTGCCGTCGACTCGGCAAGCGACGCCCTCCCCGCCAGATTCAGGCCGCGCCCGTTGCCGGCAATCTCCTCGCCGGCGGCCACGTCCGCCATCCCCCCGATGACGACGACGGAGAGATCCAGGGCTGCAAGCCGCTCCGCAAGCTCCCGGAATTTTGCAGCTCCCCAGCGGCGCTCGGGAATGGTGGCCCCTGGGAAGATTACCGCAAACGCCCCCCCGCTCAGCGGGGCGAGCATCCCTGCCGCCTTCTTTGCCGCGGTTGCGGGAACGGTAAGATAGGGATAGCCAATCCCGGCCGGTCCGGATACGTCAAGCGGTTCCAGCAGATGCAGGAAGCTCTCCGCCTCGTAGTCGTCATGGGAATAGGGAACCGGATCGCTGAACAGCTTCCGCCGCTCGTTGGTTCCATAGCCGATCAGGAGCGGAGCCCGGGTAAGGCGGGCCACCACCGCCGACAGCCGGTGCCACTGCTCGGTGTCGATGACCGCATCATACTTTCCCAGCACGGCCTTCAGCAGATCCCCGCCCCTGTCGTAGAGAAGGAGAGCGTCAACCGCGCGGCAGAGCCCGAAGACCGCCCCGTTCCGTTTCTCGGCAAGAACCGTTATCCGTGCGCCGGGATATCTTTCCCTGAAAGCGAGGATAGCCGGCATCAGCAGCACCGCATCCCCGATCCCGCCGGGACGGATGAACAGGATAGAACGGAGCATTGCCGGTTTGCCCGCCGGCAAAGGGGGCGACATGCAACTTACGGCCAGCATGCCTATACCCTTGTCCAACAATTTTAGCATTCTGGTTTTGAGCAAGCTTCTCCCCTTGCTGATGATGCTCAGTTCAGCATACCCTGGCCGCGGAGCTTTACCAGCAGCTCACGGCCACCCGGGGAGTGGAAAAACCTCCGCACGGTTCTTGCCGCCCCCCTGTCGGCCCCGGAGACCACGCTCAGCTGCTCTTCCTCCAGGGCCAGCAGAGCCCCAAGAGAGGGAAACCGTTTCGCCAGCCGCCCGGCGCTCGCCTTTCCAACCCCGGTGATGCCGAGGGCGGCGACCAGACGAAACGGCTCCGGCCGACCGGCGGCACGTATCGCCGCCGTCAGCTGCCGCGCGGTTTTGTCGCCGAAACCGGGGGCAACGGCCACCTCCTTCGCCTGCAACAGGAAGAGCGAGGGGATATCTACAATCAGGCCGGCCTCAATCAGCGCCTCCAGGCGACCCCGGCCGAGACCGGCGATATTCAGCCCCTGCTTCGATACGAAATGGACCAGACGGGCCAGAAACTGCTCCCGGCAGCCGGCCGCATCGCTCAGACAGGCGTCGATTGCCGGTTCCGCAGACTTCGCCGGGACGGCGCCGCCATGATGATCGCGGGGTGCTCGTTCCGCCACCTCCAGCACCTGTGGAATCACATCTCCGACCAGGCCGACCACCACCTGATCCCCTGCCGCGATACCAAGGCGGGCGACCTCAGCGGCATTATGCAGGGAGACCCGGCTGACCCGGACCCCGCCGATGCTCACCGGTACCAGCTCGGCAACGGGGGTGCGGCGACCGGTGCGGCCAACGCTCCAGCGGATCTCCCGTACCACGGTCCGGGCGGTGGCGGGCGAGAATTTCCACGCAGCAGCCCAGAAAGGCGCCCTGGCCCCCTCCCCCAGCCGCCGCCGCAGGGCCAGATCATCGACCTTGACCACGATCCCGTCCATGGCAAAGGGCTGCCGGTCGCGGTTCGCCAGAAGATCCCGGTAGATAGCCTTCACCTCATCGAGACATTTTACCTGACGGGTATGTTCGGGAGATATCTGAAACCCCCACTCAGCAAGAAGCTGCAACGACGCTATGTCGGAACTCACACCTCCACCGACCAGATCGGCGTTCGCCAGTTCAAATGGAAACAGCCGCAGGGCAGCCAAGGCCAGAGGATCAGGGTCTTGCGACTTCAGCGTTGCCGCTGCCAGGTGGCGCGGGGTAGCGTACTGCTCGATGCCGCTTCCACCCACGGGACCAGCCGCAGCCGGCAAGAGCTGCAGATCCGCATAGACCTCGCCGCGCACCACGAGTCGTGGCGGGAAGGCGCCGGACAGCATCAGGGGAACAGCCCGGATCAGCCTGACCCGGGCCGTCACATCCTCGCCGGCACGGCCATCCCCCCGGGTCGCGGCCGAAACAAGCCGGCCGGCTTCATAGATCAGCTCCACCGGCAACCCGTCAACCTTGGGCTGGATCAGGCAGTTCACCTCCCCGGCCACTGCCGCCGCCTTGCGGAGCAGTGCCGCGACCGCCTCCGGCCCTGTCGACGAGGACAGGCTGAGCATCGGCCGTTCATGCTGCACCGTCAGAATTCCTGCACCGGCAGCGCTGCCGACCTTCCGGGTCGGTGAATCGGCAGCGGCCAGCGCGGGGAAACACCCCTCCAAGAGAACCAGTTCTGCAAAGAGCCGATCATACTCGGCATCGCTGATCGCCGGCCGCAGCTCCTGATAATAGAGGCGATTATGGTAACGAATCTCCTCACTCAGAGTCGCTATCCGCTGCTGGGCGACGGCAGGGGGAATTTCCGGGCAACCACCGGCCGATACAGGACGGCTGTGAATCAGAATCAACAGGAGAAACAGACAAATGCAAAGACAGCGAATCATTTCCCCCGCCCTGTTCAACAATTATCAGATATGAAAAACGAGTAAAATGTGTTATATGGCCTTCGAATTTATTTTGTACCCCCATGTTGCTGGATCAGGGGCAAAACGTTTATCGGGAATCTGGCATTCATATGGACTACGCAAATCCGCATAAAAAACGTATTTATGGCACCCTGTCCATACTATTGTTTCTGGCCATATCCTATGCCTTATGTTTCCCTCTCCTAAGAGAGCTGTATCAGTCATGTCGGGGCGACTGGGACTATTTTTTCTTTTTGTACGAAGTCCCCTCCATCAGCTTATTTGAATACCGTCAAATTCCGCTGTGGAACCCCTATTGCGGAGGTGGAATGCCTTTCGTTGGCAATCCGCAGGCGGGATTCCCGTCGCTGACATTCCTTTTCACCTCCCTGTTCGGTGTCATTGCCGGTCTGAAAATATCCGTCTGGGTGCACACGTTTCTCGGTTTATGGGGAATGTGGCTCCTGAGCGGCCACATGGGGGTGAGCGGACCGGCTCGGCTGGCCCCTTCCCTCATATTCATGCTTTCCAGCTCCTGGGCGCTTCATCTCGCCGAAGGGCATATAGTCTGGCTGCCAGCGGCGCTCTTGCCGTTCTTCTTCCTGGCATTTCTGAAAGGGCTGGACAATAAACGGTGGCTTCTGGCCGCCGCGGTTGTTGAAAGTTTGATGTTCTACGAAGGTGGAACCTACGTCTTGGCGTTTTCCCTGCTGTTTGTTTCTGTCTACGCTGTCTGTCATGCCATTGAAACCAGAAACTGGCAACCGATAATTGCCTTTACTGCCGTGAACCTTCTTGCTGCCGCCTTGTCGGCGCCAAAGCTTCTTCCCGTCCTGAATCTCCTCGCCAGTCATCCCCGGCAGATGGAGGCAGGCGGAGCAATTTCCTGGGACGATTATCTTGCTCTGCTTCTTGAGCGAAGCAGCTCGCTCGACCCGGCTTCGCTGGAATCCGGCTCGTATCTTGGAATAGTGGTAGTGGTATTCTATCTCTTCAGCCTTTCGCTTTACAAGAAACATCGGGCGCTGGTTATTGCATCCCTATTCATCTTGCTTCTCTCTTTGGGCAACTTCTCGGAATTTGCCCCATGGACTATTTTGCACGAACTTCCACTGTTCAGAAGTTTCCAGATCCCGACCAGATCGCTGATCGTCTTCAATTTTTCCGTCGCGCTCCTGATCGGCCTATACATGGGAAAGCCGGGGATCCGCACAGATATCCGGGCGACGTTCCTCCTTGGAATAGTAATTGTATTCATAGGGATGGATTTATTTTTGTTGAGCTCTCGAATATTTGCCGAAGCCCCTAAGCCTGTCGAGGTTTTCTTTTTTCGTTTCAACGGACCAATGCATTTACAGGAGCCCCCGAAACTTTACCATGTCCCTCCTGCCGCTACGACCGGGCTCTGGCATTCTGTTGTCTCCGTCCATCGCCCTTTTTCCCAGATTAGAATACCAGATCTTGAGCGATTCGTTCATGGTGCCTGGAGTGATCAATATCTCCCCTTGTTGCAAAACAGGGGAGTTGTTGATGCCTATGAACCAATTCAGTTCGAACGTCATGCTCGCGCCGTCAATGATGAGGAGTACAAGGGTGAATTCTATTTTGTTGGGAAAGGAGAAGTGTCACTCCGGAGCTGGAGTCCCAATAAATTTACCTTCCATATAAAGTTGCAGGAAAAAGATCGCTTGGTCGTCAATCAGAATTATTGGCCGGGCTGGCTTGCTTCTCGCGGAGTATTGACCCCGCATGAGGGTTTGTTGGCAATCGATCTTTCGCCCGGAGAATACGATATTGAGGTTTCTTATTTTCCCAACTCCTTTCTGCTTGGTATTTGCATATTCTTTACCACTTTGGCAGGCATCGTCGTCTATATTCTTGAAGATAGAGGAAAGTCGTGCGTGGATCATGGAACTTCAATTTAACGTCAAGAAATAAATGATGCAACGTTTGCATTACCATGTTAAATGCAATGATTCGGCAACTCTAACTATCATTTCATATATTGGGACACTGGAAGGATAGTCCAAATGCGATTTTACCGGAATATTCATTATCTGTTCAAATTCTTCCATTGTAAAACCAAGTTTTTTTATAACATACTCTTGATCCCATTTCAGCTGTTCCGGAAGGTATAAATCTATCTCCATCTCTTTCAATGCCTGCTCTCTCGTGATTTGTCCGGAACATATCAACGATGATAGATGGGCTCGTCTTTTATCAACGTTGAACTTCACCGGCAAAACATATGCCTGGTAAAACTTGGTAAAGATTGACTCATAGTGCTTACCGCCATAGTATTTCCACCCAACTTCTTTTTCCAAAAAACTAATAGCCTCGGGTTTGTTATAGTTCATGTAATTAAGCAGGCATATCGGTTGAAGTATTCTTGAGTATTTGTAAAACAACTTCCGCCACAGTGCTATCAAAGGAAAACTTATTATTTTGCGCATCCCGAATCGTTGATGGATTGCCTTGATATTTTTCAGATCAGACTTAAGATGTACCCATGATTTCGGCATAATTGCTTCGGTTGTTATATTTTGGCCATCGAGGAAATACTTGATTTTTTTCTCTCTGGCAATTTTATAAACAATTGAAGTTATCGCATTATCTGTCAGCATTTCAATGTCTATGACTGAAGCTTTGAAAAACGCGATCTGTAGATCCCGAAACTCCTCCCAATCTAGTACGTAGGTGAAAAGGTCCAGATCAAGCTTTTTAACGATGTTTTCAATGTTCTTGACCGCGAGCTCCGAATTCCAGCCATTATCCATATGGATAGCAAGGGGACGCAATCCAAGCCTTTTTGCCTGGCAGGCAAGATATGAGCTGTCCACACCACCGCTCAAACCAATTATGCAGTCGTATTCCTTCCCTTTCCCGTCAGACTTTACTTTCTCCACTAGTTGTTGGAGCCTTCGCTCCCCCTCTGCCCCACAAGACAACCCCTTTGCTGCGAGCTCATCATATTTCCTGCAATGGTTACAGACCCCCTGCTCATCGAATTCGATATCAGCATCCGTCGTATCCATTATGCATTGAATGCAGATTCTATATGCTTTAGTCATGTCGTACTCGCTTGTACCGGGAATTTGATCTACCAAGAACTCTTCAAAATGTTCTGCATTTCCTCGCGGGTGGGAAAACTGATTAGCACGGCTCGATGTTTGCCGTGAAACACAAAAAAACTTCCTGCTGCCACTGCGGAAGCTCCCCCGCTGTTCACCGCTGCCGAGAAATCGTCCAGTTTCCCTGCCCCGCCGGAAGCGATCACAGGAATGGATACCGCACCCGAAACCTTACTGACCAGGTCAATATCATACCCCTGCATCGTCCCGTCGCGATCAATCGAATTCAGGAATAACTCTCCGGCACCCATCTGTTCCGATTGCTTTGCAGCACTGACCGGATCGAGCTTTGTCCGTTTCGTCCCGCTGTGGCTAAACACTTCGTAATTGCCGAAAAAATTCTTCTTCACATCAAGTGACACGACGATGCTTTGACTGCCGAACAGTTCCGCGGCCTCACTTATGAATGAAGTATTTTCCAAGGCATAGCTGTTAATTATTACCTTCTCTGCCCCCAAACCCAATATCTCTTTAATATCCTCTACAGTCCTTATACCTCCTCCATAACCGAGCGGCATGAAACATTCACTGGCAATGTCGGAGATAAGCCTGAAATTCGGTCTTTTGTTCTCAAAAGTAGCAGTTATGTCGAGAAAGATCAGCTCATCCACTTCTTTGTCATTAAAAATTCGCACCGTATTGATCGGGTCGCCGACATACTTCGGATCCTTGAACTTGACCGTCTTGACCAGCCCCTGGTTACGAAGGAGCAGACAGGGAATCACACGTGTACCCAACATTCAATTAAGCTCCGCAAAGTTTTTCAAGAGTTTCATGCCGAACTTGTGGCTCTTTTCCGGATGGAACTGGACCCCGATAATGTTGTCACGGGCAACCGAGGAGGCAAAATCAAAACCATGAAAGGTTCTTGTCAGGACATCAGCTTCATTGCGGCAAACGACGTGATAGGAGTGAACAAAATAAAACCGGGAATCATGATATATATCGTCGAAGATACGACTACTCTTGACAATCTGAACAGTATTCCACCCCATGTGCGGGACTTTCGGTCCCATACGCACGTCGAAGCTGAACCGAACCGTTTCAGCTTCGAGCCAGCCCAACCCAGTCAAACTTCCTTCCGCACTTTTCCTGCTGAAGAGTTGCATGCCAAGACAAATGCCAAGTATCGGGACCTTGTCCCTCAGCACTTTCTTATCCAGCACTGACCGAAAGCCTCCTTCGTTGAGATTTCTCATCCCGTTATCGAATGAACCCACACCCGGCAGGATCAACTTGTCTGCTTGCTCGATCTCCTCTACATCGGAAGAGATGAGTGCCTGCGCCCCTATTTTTTTCAGCATGTTAAATATCGAGCCCAAATTGCCCATACCGTAGTCAATAATAACAATCATGTACGAAAAGTCTCCAGGCAGCGCATGTGATCAGGGAGCTAACAATATTCGCTGTGAGTTAGATACTTACTGCTTCATCGCATGTTAATAGAAACTTCTTGACTACCTCGCGATTGCTGGGAGCTGTTTTTAGCACATGTTTCGCTTTACCCATTTTTTCAGTCTGACCCTTAATAACATCAAGTAGTTCTTCGGCATTGAAGGCTGTCGTCACAAGGCCGGATGCAATCTGTTCTGGGAACAATGTTATCTCCGAGATATCAGTGAGCACCGACGGGATACCATAACATTCGGCATCTAATACAGTTGAGGAAGATGCCGTCACATTTATATCTACATGCCGAAGGAGAGCTTGTAGCGGCAAATCAGTCGCATGATCCAAGTTCACATTGTTAAGCCCATGCTTGATCAGCATATCTCTAACTATATCACGCTGTTCAAACCTGCTGGGATGCACCCTAACCCACCAGAAGCATTCGGCAGATGATGCCTGCATCGCGGTGAAGATCCATTCCTTCATGTCGGCAAGTTGACTAGGTGTTAACAATACATGCGTCACCCTGCCGGTCATCGACTTCAACCGATCAAGTATATTATCGTAATATTCAACAAGTTCACTGTGTTCCTCCCTCCACAAATCCAGCCAAAGGTTTCCGCCAACGAAGGCACGATGGATTTGCTGAAAATCCGGGTTCCATTTGTTAAGCACACCGGCTTCGTAATCGCTCCAACACCAGAATACTGACGGAAGCATTTCATAGCCGCTTGCCGGCACTTTGGTCCAGAACCCGTAGGCTGCATGGTCGTCACCTTGCACTCCATGTTGAATATCGACCGTCCTAATCCCACACTCACGGCAGGCAAGGATTAACGCCATGCCACAGAGGGAATAGTATTCAGCAATGAAGACTATTGATGGTCTTACTTTAGCGAGTATTCTTTTGAAATAAGCTTTTAAATCTATAAGTTCGACAACTTTGACACGGAGATTTTCAGGAGCAGGCATGGAGATCTCGGGATTTATCTTTTTCAGTGACTCAATCATCTCCGCAAAACCTGTCAGTTCTTCATGCCATGACACTCTTTTCCCCCGGCATTTACTCCTGATCAAAACGCCTTCAAGAGCAGGTTGAATAAACTTAGATTGTCGATACCTTGGGATACGGTATTCTTCTTTTGCCGACATTTCAAGCACCAGACTTTTCAGCCCAAGTGCAGAGAGCGCATCTACGTAAGGATCACAAAACTTATCAAACCACTTATTACTTAACAATGTTCGATGTATTGTATAGCTCAAGAAAAGGCAATCTACTAAATTATCGGAAGAGGCATTATGCTCAAGATCAGTGATGTACGCCTTGCAAAACGC
This sequence comes from Geobacteraceae bacterium, assembly GCA_023701365.1. Classification (GTDB taxonomy): domain Bacteria; phylum Desulfobacterota; class Desulfuromonadia; order Geobacterales; family Geobacteraceae; genus JAMPXD01. The sequence continues at coordinate 1,629 of JAMPXD010000010.1, read as the reverse complement.
AAAGATACTTTTAAAGACCCTCTTAAGCGGCGTCAGCGCGGCAATAATTCCGCTTTTCTTAATCGTATTGCTGCTATCGTTTCTACCGGCATAAAACAATTCAAAGGATAATTGTATGCGAACCAGCGGCCAAACATGGATATCATTCATCACCCACGTTTCTACCGGATACTTGTTTTCTATTTCATTAATTATGGCTCTTATTTGAGCGTTAGTTAACGACATTTTTATTCACTAAAATTCAGCAAAAGTAGGTTCATTCGTGAATTAGTTGCAACGTAGATTCAAAGGAGAGGAGAGCAGATAGAGGGAAGTACACCGGATTTGACAATTTCTGGTAGAGTTTTGTTTCCCGACAAAATTCGCAGAAAGGGTGCCAAATCCGATGCATTTCGAGACTATCACAAAGTTGCTCAATCTCCCAAATGTTATCGTCGTCGACGCCTTGGAGTGCGGCGATGACCACCTTCACCTTGTTGTTACGCGCTCTGACACTTCTAGTCCGCCAGTTTGCTCATGGTGCGGAGCGGTACACTCCTCGGTTCACAGTAGGGGCCAGATGTGTGCCGAAGATCTGCCGATCCTTGGGCGCCGTGTGTTTCTCTACCTGGAGAAACGCAAGTGCCGCTGCCCTGACGGAGGCATCCACGTGGAGTATCTGCCCTGGCTGCACGGCCGCTTCACCAGGCGCTTCGCCGAGCAGGTAAACCGACTCACATCCATCACCACAAACACGGAGGCTGGCTGGTTCTTTGGCCTTGATGATGAGGTTGTGTACCGGATCGACCGGGCAATCCTCCAAGAAAAAGCTGACGATCTGCTGATACCTACGCCAGCCCCCAAGGCCATGAGCGTTGACGAAGTTGCCTGGAAGAAGGGGCACTCCTACGTCACTAACGTAGTAGACATTGATAAGCGCGTCGTCATCTGGAACCACGACAAACACGGCAAAACCGTCCTTGACGCCTTCTACGAAAGCCTAACCGAGAAGGAGTGCGCAGAGATCGAAGTAGTCGCCTGCGATGGGGCCAGCGGTTTCCTTTCCTCCTCCCGGCAGCACGCAGAGAATGCCTTGATCGTCCTTGACCACTTCCATGTCAAGGCGTACCTGAGTACGGCGCTGGAGGATGTCCGCAAGCAGGAACTCGCTAAGGCGAAGAGGGACAAATCCCAAGAGGAGCTTGTCGGGCTGCTGCACTGCAAGCAGCGTTTCATCCTGCTGCGCAACAAATCGTCCAGGAAGAAAACCCAGATGCTCAAACGCCTGGAGCAGCTGAACGAACCGGTCTATAAGGCCATGCTTCTCAAAGATCAGTTTGCAACCATTTACGAGTTCAGGGAGAAGAAAGACGCTCAGCCAGCCCTGCGAGCCTGGATTGGCGATGCCCTTCACTCGGGGCTTGCCCCTTTCAAGGAGCTGGCTCTGAAGCTCTTTCGCAAGCGACACTACATCCTGAACTTCTTTGTCCGTCGGGTCACCTCAGCCATTTCCGAGGGGATCAACAATAAGATTAAGCGGCTGAAACGAATGGCCTACGGGTACAGGGACGTCTCTTACTTCCTGCTGAAAATCCATCAGCACTGCGGATTCCTCAACCCGAGGCGTTTCAACTAATTTAAGAAAGACTC
>JAMPXD010000183.1 GCA_023701365.1 Geobacteraceae bacterium | reverse complement strand
CCATTGACAACCAGGAAACCCTCGACATCACCACCCTCCTCACCGTGCTGAAGGTGGAGACCCCGGAATACGTCACCGTGGAGTTGAACGGCGAGATCCTGGACCGGGAAAACTTTGATGCAACCTCGGTCAAGAATGGTGATAGTATAGAATTCCTCTACTTCAGGGGAGGAGGAAAAAACAGGTAAAGGTAAAGGTAGAGGTAAAGAAAAGGCTTCTACTTTACCTTTACCTGTGAGCGGAGCGAACGGATACCTTTACCTGCTTCACCGAGGATACCTTTACCTGCTTCTCCAAGGAGGACACATGTTTACCGAAGACCAGATCGAGCGCTATTCCCGCCACATCATCCTCAAGGAGGTGGGGGGGAAGGGACAGAAGAAGCTGCTGGACGGCAGGGTGATGATCATCGGCGCCGGCGGGCTCGGCTCGCCGATCGCCCTTTATCTCGCGGCAGCCGGGGTGGGGACCATCGGTATTGCCGACGCCGACGTGGTGGACCTCTCCAACCTGCAGCGGCAGATCGCCCATCACACCAAGGACATCGGCGTCCCGAAGGTGCTCTCCGCCAAGGAGAAGATGGAGGCGATGAACCCGGACGTGCGGGTGAATGTCTATCATGACTGGGTGAGCGCGGCCAATATCCATGGTATCATTAAGGAGTACGACTTCGTCATCGACGGCACCGACAACTTCGCCGCCAAGTTCCTGATCAACGACGCCTGCGTCCTGGCGGGGAAACCTTACTCCCACGGCGGGATACTCCAGTTCGACGGCCAGACCATCACGGTCGTGCCGGGGGAATCGCCCTGCTACCGCTGCATCTTCCCGGTCCCGCCGCCGAAGGACGCCATTCCCACCTGCTCCGGGGCCGGGGTGATCGGGGTGCTGCCGGGGGTGCTCGGCACCATCCAGGCCACCGAGGCGATCAAGTACCTGCTCGGCAAGGGGGAGCTCCTCGCCGGCCGGCTGTTGACCTACAACGCCCTGCGGATGCGGTTTCGCGAAGTGCCGATCCGGAAAAACCCGAGCTGCCCGATCTGCGGGGAGAGCCCGACCATCACGGAGCTGAAGGACGAGCTGGACGCGCTGAACGTCTGCGATATGCCCCAGGCTAAGGGCTAAGGGCGCAGGGCAAAAGGTTTAAGATTTTCCCTTAGCCTTTCGCCCTTAGCCCTTAGCCGGGCTCAAAGACCACAACTGTTGCCGGAGTGCACAATGTTGAGAATACCGAATGAAATCTATGACAGCATCATCGCCCACGCCAGGGAGGGCTTCCCCCTGGAGGTCTGCGGCATCCTCGGCGGCGTGGATGGCGTGGTCTCCGGGATCTACCGGATGACCAACACCGACCAGAGCAACGAGCATTTCATGATGGACCCGCGGGAGCAGTTTGCCGTGGTGAAGGAGCTGCGGGCCAGGAATCTGGCGATGGTCGCCATCTACCACTCCCACCCCGAGACGCCGGCCCGGCCATCCGAGGAGGATATCCGCCTGGCGCTCACCCCGAACGTCTCCTATGCCATCGTCTCCCTGATGGATCAGGAGAAGCCGGTGCTGAAGTCGTTCCGGATCGAAGCGGGCAGCGTCACCCCTGAGGAGATGCAGCTCACACCTTAATCTATAAAACCTATAGACTTTACATTTATTTTCTTGACCTCTGCGGGCAATTTCGCATATATTACCCTTATGGGAATTGTCGACAAACAATCGGGAGCAACCATGGCCGACAACAACAAGACCACCACCATCGACCTGAACAACCTCAAGGCCGGCGGCTTCATCAAGGAGCGGGGCAAAGACCTGTTCACCGTGCGCCTGCGGGTGCCGGGGGGACGGATGACGGTGCCGCGCCTGAAGAAGATCGCCGAAGTAGCCGAAAAGTTCGGCGGGGAGTTTGTCCACCTCTCCATGCGGCAATCGATCGAGCTGATCAACATCAACTTCAAGGATTTCGATGCCGTCACCGAGGAACTGGGAGAGGGTGGCCAGAAAGTCGCCTCCTGCGGGGCGCGGGTCAGGGTGCCGACCGCCTGCGGCGGCTGCGAATACAACCCGAACGGCCTGGTGGACACCCAGGCGGCGGCGCTGGAAGTGGACCAGAAACTGTTCGGCACCGAAACCTCCCACCACAAGTTCAAGGTCGGCTTCGCCGGCTGCCCCTTCGACTGCCCCAAATCGGCCACCAACGATGTCGGCTTCCAGGGTGCGATCTGGCCGGAACTGGACCTTGATGAGTGCATCAGCTGCGGCCTCTGCACCAAGTCGTGCACCGACGGCGCCATCGAGACCGGGGCGGACGGCAAGCCGCTGTTCCATTCCGACCGCTGCACCTGGTGCGGCGACTGCGTCAAGGTCTGCCCGACCGATGCCTGGCGGACGACGAAGAAGGGGTACACGGTCCGGATCGGCGGCAAATGGGGACGGCATCCGCTGGTCGGCACCCTGTTCGCCACCTTCCTTCCCGAAGAGCAGGTGGTGGAATTCATCGCCGCGGTCCTCGCCTGGTACAAGGAGAAAGCGGAAGGTCTCGGCAGGATCAGGCTCGGCGACGTGATCATCAGGGAGGGGACCGATTCCCTGCTGAGTCACCTGCGACTGAAATTCCCGGAGAACGTGGTGGCAAAGACCATCCCGCCCCAGGTGATCGAGACCCAGGTTGGGAAACCGTAGGGGCGCCCCTCGTGGGTGCCCAGGATTTGGGCGGGCACAAGACCCGCCCCTACAGAATCTAATTCGAGGCAAACCATGCAAACCATAGATCTGCGCGGCGTCTGCTGCCCGACGAACTTTGTGAAGGCCAAGCTGGCCCTGGAGATGATCGATGCCGGAGAAGTGGTGGAGTTCCTCCTCGATGACGGCGAGCCGGTCAAGAACGTCCCGAAGAGCCTCAAGGCCGAAGGGCACAAGCTGCTCGGCCTGAAAGAGACGGACGGCTATTACACCCTCACCATTGAAAAGGTTGAATGACCTCTGACTTCAAACTCGGCCCTGGAGAAGGGAGAGGCTGCCATGAAGATCGATCAGAATAAGCTCAGGCAACTCATCGCCCGGGAGGTGAAAGCGCCTTCCCCTGATGAGCTGCGCCGGGAAGGGAACGTCTTCTTCGTCGGCGGCAATCTCCCTGTGCGGGAAACCCTGGAGACCATGTTCGACAGCCACTGCCAGGCCCCGGCAGAGCTTTTCCTCCTCACCTTCGGCGACCTCGCCGGCTTTCACCGCGGCGAAGAGCTGGCCCGGGTGATCAAGAAGAACTTCAGCGCCCATCTGGTGGGGCGGCTCGACTATCCGGCCCCCCCCTACATCATCGAACGCGCCTACGCCGCCGGCGTGGACATCCTCGACATCCCGCTCACCGTGTTCGACCGGGCACTCTCCCGGGAGCGCGGCCTGGAGATGGAAGGGCGGCTCAGCGCCATCGACTACGCCCGCACCGTCTTCCCCAGGTGGTCGGTGGTTTCGACCCTGGTGGCGGGCGAGGAACCCTCCTGCTCTACCGTGGCGGGGATCGACGCGCTGCTGTCGGCCGAGGTCGTCCCGCTGGTGACCGTCTCCGGCCGTGCCGCCCACTACCCGACCGAGGAGATCGCCGCCGCGTTCGAGCATCTGGTAAAGGGATGGCAACGGAAGAAAGCGCTGATCAAGCCGCTCCTGCCGCTGCTCTATCTGACAACCCCCCTTGCCCCCCCCTCTGCCAGGGGGGTGCTGCGGGGCTTTATCGAAAGGATCTATGACCGGCGGCTGCTGGCTGCCTCGGACCTGAGAAGGAGCCTGCGGGTGAGGCAGGTCGAGCAGTCGTTCGAATCGGCAGGCCTCTGATGGGACAGGAGCTGTTCGACAAGCCCCTCAAGATCGACCGCCGCCCGATGTGGCTGATCCTGGCGGACCGTACCTTCCACTACCAGGTCTTTGCCGGGCTGATCATCCTCTGCGCCGTGCTGTTCAACCTCTCCCCGCCGCAGGGGCTGTCGGAGCAGGGGTACCACGCCATGATCCTGTTCGGCGCCACCATCTTCCTCTGGGTGTCGGGGCTGTTGCCGCTGGCGGTCACCTCCCTGATGGCCATGGCGATGATACCGCTCCTCGGGATCATGGAGGCGAAGAAGACCTACGCCATGTTCGGCAACGAGGCGGTCTTCTTCATCCTCGGCGCCTTCATCATGGCGGCGGCCATGACCGGCTCCGGCCTCTCCGCCCGGCTCGCCCGGGGGATGCTGGCGCGCTTCGGCAAGACCCCGGCGAGGCTGGCGCTGACCGTCTACCTTCTCTGCGCCGTTCTCTCCTTTTGCATGAGCGAGCACGCGGTGGCGGCCATGATGTTCCCCATCGTGGCCGAGATCTGCGCCAGCCTGGGGGTGAGCGGCGACAGGAGCAGCTACGGCAAGCTCCTCTTCATGAGCATCGGCTGGGGCTGCGTGATCGGCGGGATCGCCACCTTCCTCGGGGGGGCGCGGGCGCCGCTGGCGGTGGGGATGCTCAAGGAAAGCACCGGCCTCGATTTCTCCTTCTTCGAGTGGACCATGGCCGCCATCATGATCGTCATGCCGCTCCTGGTGATCGGCTTTCTCCTGCTGCTCCGGCTCTTCCCCCGGGATGTCGGGAGCGTTGACGAGGGGCTCAGGTTCCTGAACCGCAAGCGCCTGGAGGCGGGCCGGATCAGCTACGACGAGATGCTGGTGGCGGCCATCACGGTGGCCACCATCCTCGCCTGGGTCTTCCTGGGAAAACGGCTCGGGCTGGCGAGCATCGCCACCCTGGCGGTGGTCGCCCTGTTCACCTGCCGGGTGGTCACCTGGCAGACCATCGAGGAGTACGTGAACTGGGGGATCATCCTGATGTACGGGGGGGCGATCGCCATCGCCTCGGCTCTGGAGAAGACCGGCGCGGCCCAGTGGCTGGCCGGCAAGGGGCTGGCCGGCCTGAACGATTCCCCCTTCCTGGTGGTAACGGTGATTTCCCTGACCTCCCTGCTCTTGACCGAATGCATCAGCAACGCGGCGGTAATCGCCATTCTCCTCCCGATCGGGATCAGCCTGGCGAAGAGCATGGGGATGGACCCGCGGGTGATGACCCTGGCCGTCACCCTCCCGGCGGGGCTGGCCTACTGCCTGCCGATGGGGACGCCGGCCAACGCCATCGTCTATTCGTCCGGATTTCTCAAGAGCCGGGAGATGATCGTGCCGGGGATGCTGATCATGGCCATCTCCTGGCTGCTGTTCCTCGCCTCGGCCTGGCTGGTCTGGCCGCTGATCGGCTTTAAAATCTGACGCACCCCTGTAGGGGCGCAGCAGCATCCTCCGCCGAAGCAGCAACTTTGGCTGCGGAGGCCGGGCGCTGCGCCCTTGGGCACAAATAATCAACAGCGGGCGCAGCAGCATCCTCCGCCGAAGCAGCAACTTTGGCTGCGGAGGCCGGGTGCTGCGCCCCTACAAGGTGAAACAATGCAAAACCTTCCGGAAATTTCATCAAGCGCCACCCCCCAGGAAATCCTGAAGCTCGGGGTTGAGACGGCTAACGGCCCGGTCAAGCTCGCCTGCTCCTTCTCGGTGGAGGACGTGGTGATCATCGACATGGCCAAGGAGCTGGGGCTCCCGATCGGCGTGTTCGCCCTCGACACCGGCCGGCTGAACGAGGAGACCTACGAGGTGGCGGATGCCATCTCCGAGCGCTACAATGTCAAGATCGACTGGTACTTCCCGCACCAGGAAGCGGTGGATCAACTCCTGAAGGGGAAGGGCACTTTCTCCTTCCGCGAGTCGCTGGAGAACCGCCACGAATGCTGCCACATCCGCAAGGTGGAGCCGCTCGGCCGGGCGCTCAAGGGTCTGGCGGGGTGGATCACCGGCCTGCGCCGGGAGCAGAGCGTGACCCGGGCGAACCTCGCCCCGATCGAGCTGGACGAGGCTAACGGCGGCATCCTGAAGATCAACCCCCTGCTGGAGTGGAGCGAGGCCCAGGTCTGGGAGTACGCCGAGGCCCGGCGGGTCCCGACCAACCGGCTCCACCGGGAGGGGTACCCCTCCATCGGCTGTGCCCCCTGTACCCGTCCGGTGGCCCCGGGCGAGCACCCCCGGGCCGGGAGGTGGTGGTGGGAGAACCCGGAGCACAAGGAATGCGGTCTTCATCGGCGATGAAGACCGCGGCTAAAGGCGCAGGGCTAAAGGCTAAAGGGAAAAAAGCTTTTTGTGCCTTTCCTTTTGCCCTTAGCCTTCAGCCAATTGCAACGAAGTACCGCAGTCTCAACGAGTACCCAAGGAGAAACGTGTGTCTCCCAACCTGACCCATCTACAGCTGCTTGAATCCGAAAGCATCCACATCATCCGCGAAGTGGTGGCTGAATTCGCCAACCCGGTGATGCTCTATTCCATCGGCAAGGACTCGGCGGTCATGCTGCACCTGGCACGCAAGGCCTTTTATCCGGCGCCGCCGCCATTTCCCCTGCTGCACGTCGACACTACCTGGAAATTCCGCGAGATGATCCAGTTCCGTGACCGGATGGCGGCCGAATGCGGCCTGGACCTGATCGTCCATGTCAACGAGGAGGGGGTCCGCCAGGGTGTTTCCCCCTTTACCCACGGCTCGGCGCTCTACACCGACATCATGAAGACCGAGGGGTTGAAGCAGGCGCTGGACAAGTACAAGTTCGACGCCGCCTTCGGCGGAGCCCGCCGGGACGAGGAGAAATCCCGGGCCAAGGAGCGCATCTTCTCCTTCCGTAGTGCCCACCACCGCTGGGACCCGAAGAACCAGCGCCCGGAGTTGTGGGACCTCTACAATACCCGGATCAAGCCGGGGGAGAGCATCCGGGTCTTTCCGCTCTCCAACTGGACCGAGCTGGACGTCTGGCAGTACATCCACCTGCAGCAGATTCCGATCGTGCCGCTCTACTATGCCGCCGTCCGGCCGGTGGTGGAGCGGGACGGCATGCTGATCATGGTGGACGACGAGCGCCTGGATCTCAAACCGGGCGAGGAGGTGCAGCTCAAATCGGTCCGGTTCCGGACCCTGGGGTGCTACCCTCTCACCGGCGCCGTGGAATCGACAGCCGACACCCTGCCCAAGATCATCCAGGAGATGCTCTTGACCCGCACCTCGGAGCGCCAGGGGCGGCTGATCGACCACGACCAGGCCGGGAGCATGGAGAAGAAGAAGCAAGAGGGATATTTCTAACACCGGGCTAAAGGCTAAGGGCAAAAGGCTAAAGGAACTTCAAAAAGCCTTTGCGGTTTTACCCTTAGCCTTTTGCCCTTAGCCCTTAGCCGAGGTTTTATTTATGGCCCACCAGTCCGAACTGATCGAAAAAGATATACTCGCCTACCTGAAGAGCCAGGAGGAGAAGTCGCTGCTCCGCTTCATCACCTGCGGCAGCGTCGATGACGGCAAGAGCACCCTGATCGGGCGGCTCCTCTGGGATTCCAAGATGATCTTCGAGGATCAGCTGGCGGCACTGGAGGTGGACTCCAGGAAAGTCGGCACCCAGGGGGGCGCCATCGACTATGCCCTTCTTCTGGATGGCCTGCAGGCGGAGCGGGAACAGGGGATCACCATCGACGTGGCCTACCGCTTCTTCTCCACCGACCGGCGCAAGTTCATCGTCGCCGACACCCCCGGCCACGAGCAGTACACCCGCAACATGGTTACCGGCGCCTCTACAGCCCAGGTGGCCGTGATCCTGGTAGATGCCCGCAAGGGACTGCTGACCCAGACCAGGCGCCACAGTTTTCTGGTTTCATTGGTCGGCATCCGCAATGTGGTGCTGGCAGTCAACAAGATGGACCTGATTGATTTCAATGCAGATCGTTTCAGTGAGATCGTGCATGACTACCGGCAGTTCGCCGAATCGCTCGGATTTGCATCGATCACGGCAATCCCCCTCTCGGCCCTGAACGGCGACAACATGATCGAAGCCAGCGCCAACACACCCTGGTACACGGGGCCTACCCTGATGGAGTATCTGGAGACTGTTGAGCTCGAAGCTGACAACAGGCACCAGCCGTTCCGTCTGCCGGTACAGCTGGTGAACCGCCCCCATCTCGATTTCCGTGGTTTCTGCGGCACCATTGCCGCGGGCACCATCCGTCCGGGAGACGAACTGCGGGTCGCCGCGTCCGGGCGCACCAGCCGGGTGGCCCGGATCGTCACCATG
>JAMPXD010000182.1 GCA_023701365.1 Geobacteraceae bacterium | reverse complement strand
TCGCCAAGGTGACGATCGCCGGAGAACCCGTAGGGGCGAATCTTGTATTCGCCCAGGCAGAAGGGCGATCACAAGGATCGCCCCTACAGGACCACACGATCCTCTTCTCCGAGACCCTGGCCTGCATCGACTGCGGCATCTCCTACCCGGAGATGACCCCCCGGATGTTCTCCTTCAACAACCCCTACGGTGCCTGTCCCGACTGCACCGGCCTCGGCACCAGGATGTACTTCGACCCCGAGCTGGTGGTGCCGAACCCCGACCTCTCGATCCGGGACGGGGCGATCGCCCCTTGGGAGAAGCGGCTCTCCGGCTGGTACCACCAGACCCTGGAGGCGCTCGCCAAGGCGTACGACTTCGACATCCGCACCCCGTTCCGCAAGCTCGCGAACAAGGCGCAGGAGATCATCCTGCACGGCTCCAGGGGGGAGAAGGTGGAGTTCTGGTGGGAGGAGGACGGCGGCCGGCGCCACACCTACTCCAAGGAGTTCGAGGGGGTGCTGAACAACCTGGAGCGGCGCTGGCGCGAGAGCGAGTCGGAGCAGGTGCGGGAGGAGCTGGAAAAGTACATGAACGTGATGCCCTGCCCCAGCTGCAACGGCGCCCGCCTCAAGCGGGAGGCGCTGTTCGTCCGGGTGGCGGGGCGCAACATCTGCGAGGTGACCGCCCTCTCCATCAAGGACGCCCTCGCCTTCTTCGACACCCTCCCCCTGACCGGCAAGGAGGCGGAGATCGCCCGCCGGATCCTCAAGGAGATCCGGGAGCGGCTCCATTTCCTGGTCAACGTCGGCCTCGACTACCTCTCCCTCGACCGGACCGCCGGCACCCTCTCCGGCGGCGAGGGGCAGCGGATCAGGCTGGCGACCCAGATCGGCTCCTCCCTGGTGGGGGTCCTCTACATCCTCGACGAGCCCTCCATCGGCCTGCACCAGCGGGACAACGCCCGCCTCCTGCAGACCCTCAAGCACCTGCGCGACATCGGCAACACGGTGCTGGTGGTGGAGCACGACGAGGAGACCATCCTGGAGGCGGACCACGTCATCGACATGGGGCCGGGGGCGGGGGTGCACGGCGGCGAGGTGGTGGCCGAGGGGACCCCGGCGGAGATCATGCAGAACCCCGCATCGCTCACCGGCCGATACCTCTCCGGGGAGCTCGCCATCGCCGTGCCGCGAGTGCGGCGCAAGCCGGAGCGGTTCCTGACGGTGGCCGGCGCCAGCGAGAACAACCTGAAGGATGTGGCGGTGAAGGTCCCCCTCGGGGTGATGACCTGCGTCACCGGGGTTTCCGGCTCGGGTAAATCGACCCTGGTGATCGACACCCTCTACAAGGTCCTCTGCCAGCGCCTCTACCGGAGCCGGGAGAAGGCGGGGGCGGTCCGGGAGATCAGCGGGCTGGAGGCGCTCGACAAGGTGATCAACATCGACCAGTCGCCGATCGGCCGCACCCCCCGCTCCAATCCCGCCACCTACACCGGGCTGTTCACCGATGTCCGCGACCTGTTCGCCCAGCTCCCCGAATCGAAGGTGCGCGGCTACAAGCCGGGGCGCTACTCCTTCAACGTCAAGGGGGGGCGCTGCGAGGCGTGCTCCGGGGACGGCATCATCAAGATCGAGATGCACTTCCTCCCGGACGTCTACGTCCAGTGCGAGGTCTGCAAGGGGGCGCGCTACAACCGGGAGACCCTGGAGGTGCGCTTCAAGGGGCGCTCGATCGCCGAGCTGCTCGACATGACGGTCAGCCAGGCGCTCCAGTTCATGGAGCACATCCCGCGGATCAGGGGGAAGCTCCAGACCCTGGAGGAGGTGGGGCTCGGCTACATCAAGCTCGGCCAGTCGGCCACCACCCTCTCCGGCGGCGAGGCCCAGCGGGTCAAGCTCGCCAAGGAGCTGTCGAAGAGGGCGACCGGCCGGACCATCTACATCCTCGACGAGCCGACCACCGGCCTCCACTTCCACGACATCGCCAAGCTCCTCGAGGTCCTGCAGCGGCTGGTGGAGGCGGGGAACACGGTGGTGATCATCGAGCACAACCTGGACGTGATCAAGACCGCCGACTACCTGATCGACCTGGGGCCGGAGGGTGGGGACCGGGGTGGCGAGGTGGTGGCCTGCGGCACCCCGGAGGAGGTGACCAGGGTGGGGAGGTCCTATACCGGGCAGTTCCTGCGGAAGCTGCTGTAGGAAAGAAGATGGAGCCGCATCGTACCATTTAAAAATTACGGTACGAGCCGGCTCAATAACGCGCACGCGAAGGGAAACCCATGCTGATCAGACTTTTCATCCTGTTTGCCGTCATCCCGGTCGTCGAGATCTACCTGCTGATCAAGGTGGGGAGCCTGTTCGGTGCGCTCCCGACGGTGGCCCTGCTCCTCGCCATCAGCCTGGCCGGGGCCTGGCTGGTCCGGCACCAGGGTTTCGAGATCCTGCGCCGCATCCAGGCCGAGCTGGGCCAGGGACGGCTCCCCGCCGCCGAACTACTGGACGGCGCCATGGTGCTGGTGGGGGGGGTGCTGCTCCTCACCCCCGGCTTTTTCACCGACCTGCTCGGCCTGTTTTTCCTCGTCCCCGTCAGCCGCACCCTGATCAAGCAGTTTGCCCGCCTCTGGCTGCAGCGGCGGCTGGCGCGCGGCGGGGTGATCACGATCCGCCGGTTCTGAAGGGAGATGATTTTACCGGGATAACAGCAAAAGGCGGCCTTTCGGCCGCCTTTTGCTGTTGGGATACTCATGCGCCGTCTTGCCGGCCGGCCGCGAAGATGCCGAGCAGGAAGCGATGGGGGCCGGGAATGCCGGTCGGGATAAAGGCGACCCGGTCCCCTGCCTGGATCAGGTGGTCGAGGCCGTGGACCACGTGGTTGACGAACACCCCCTCGATCTTCTCCAGGGGGAGGTCGAGGTCACGGGCGAGCTCGTGCGCCGTCCGCCCCTCCGGCGGGATGGCCACCGCGGTCGTCGGCGCCAGCCCCCGCTCTCTGCGAAAAGTGTGCAGCGCTCCGAACATCCGTACCGTCGTGTTGGTTTGCATTGACATGCGACTCCTTTCCGGGGCGTTGCTACTGGTTGAGGGATACCCGGGAGAGGGTGGCGATCAGCTCTGCCACAGCCAGGTTGTATGAGTCGAGGGAGACCGTTTCTTCCGTGGAATTTTCTTCGGGCCGCTGCGCGCTGCCGAGCAGGTCCCAGCGCCGCAGCAGCGCACCGGTTCCGGCCAGCAGCTTTAGCCGCAGCCGGGTGCAGCCATGCCGGTTTCCGGCGGAGCAGAACGACCTGTGCTCAACGATGTCGATGGACAAGCGGTACCGTTGCCGGCTCTGTGCCGCCGGTTCCTCGCCGAGAACCGCCACCACCTGACTGCGGAGCAGATCCGGCAATCCGTCGGCCGCCACTGCCCCGGGGCGGAGATCGTACACCTGCACTTCGACGATGTCCGCAGGCAAGGCGGCGAATTTATCCGTGTGGAAAGCCGGCTGCAGCGCGTTCTGCTCTGTCCGGACGCACCCCGTGCCGATGAGCCACGGCAGCAGGACAGCCGCAAAAGCGAGAGGGATACGAAACCTCATGACGCCTCCTTGTACTACGGTAAAGAGTGGACAAAACAGCTGGCAGTTTTCCGGCGATTTCCGATCATTTCGTGCGGCAATTAACGGCCCGTTGCGAATAATATATGGATATATTCTAATTGTCAAGTTTGGGGGGATTTTTTTCCCGGGGAACCCCAGGGATTTTTCAGGTGGAGAGGAGGAAATCGAAATCTTCCCTGGAGAGGGAGACCCCCCCCGCCCCGCCGGCGTCATCGAGGAGCGCCTTGTAGAGCCTGAGCTTGCGTTCCTTGAGGGCCATCATCTTCTCCTCGACGGTGTGCCGCATCAGGAGCCGGGTGACGGTGACCTGGGCGGTCTGGCCGATCCGGTGGGCGCGGTCCGAGGCCTGGTTCTCGACCGCCGGGTTCCACCACGGGTCGAGGTGGTAGACGTAGCTGGCGCGGGTCAGGTTGAGCCCCTTTCCCCCCGCCTTGAGGCTGATCAGGAAGGCAAGCGGCGCGCCGCTCTCCTGGAACCGCCTGACCAGCTCCTTGCGGCGGGGGACCGGGGTGGAGCCGTCCAGCCGGAGAGTGGCGATGCCGTGCCTCTTCAGCCCCTCCTCGACGAGGTCCAGGTAGCTGGTGAACTGGGAGAAGACAAGGGCGCTGTGCCCCTCTTCCCTGAGCTCCAGGAGCTGGTCGGCGAGGCACTCCAGCTTGGGGGAGTCCCCCTTGCCTCCGGGGGTGATGAGGGAGGGGGATAGGCAGATCTGGCGGAGCCGGAGGATCGCGGTCAGGGCGATCAGCCGCGCCTGGCCGGACGCCCTGGCGCGGAACGCCTGATCCACCGCTCCCCGCACCTCCTCGACGGTTTTCTGGTAGAGGGCGCGCTGCCGCGGCGTCAGCTCCAGGTAGAGGTCGGTTTCGATCCGGGGGGGGAGCTCGTCGACGATCATCTGCTTCGAGCGGCGCAGCACGAAGGGGCGGGTGCGGCGGATCAGGGTGTCGATCCCGCCGAAGCCCCGGATGTCGATGCGGCGCCGGAACTCCTCGTAGGGTCCCAGGAGCCCCGGCAGGGAGAGGTCCATGATGGCGTAGTACTCCCCCAGGTGGTTCTCCACCGGGGTGCCGGTGAGGGCGAGCTTGAACCGCCCGTTTATCCGCCGGGCCGCGGCGGTGGTGGCGGCCTGGAGGTTCTTCACCTGCTGGGCCTCGTCGAAGACCACCACGTCGAAGGGGAGCTTTTCCAGGGTGGCGATGTCCCGCTGCAGGATGCCGTAGCTGGTCAGGACGATGTCGGCCCCCGCGAACTCGGGGGTGCGCCGCTGGCCGGTGTAGCTGGCCAGCCGCAGGGTGGGGCAGAAGCGGGCGCACTCGCTCTCCCAGTTGAACAGGAGCGAGGGGGGGACCACGATCAGGTGCGGCGTGCCGCCGGGAGCGGCCGAGACGATCTGCCCCTCGGCGATCCCGGCGAGCATGGCGATGGTCTGGACGGTCTTGCCGAGCCCCATGTCGTCGGCCAGGCAGGCGCCGAAGCGGTGCTCGTAGAGAAAGGCGAGCCATTGGTAGCCGTCCTCCTGGTAGTGGCGCAGCGAGGCCTTGAGCCCCGCAGGCAGGGGACGCACGGGGACCCGCTCCAGGCTGGTCAGGCTGGCGAGGAGCCGCTCATCCTCCGGAGGGAGCCGCAGGGCGACCCCTGCTCCCCGCAGCTCCAGCCAGTCGAGGATCTGCAGGCGCGGGATGCGGAGCGGCTCCTCCTTCCGCGGTTTTTTCCCCTTGCCGGCCGTGCCCCCCAGCAGCAGCTCCAGGATGCGGCGCTGCTCGTCCCCCAGCAGGTAGCAGGCGTCCCCCTGGCGGATCATCCCTTGGGCCAGGACCCGGCGGATCTCCTCGTCGGCGAGGAGAGCGCCGTTGCAGCGGATCTCCGGGCGGAGCTCGAACCAGTCGATGGCGTGCCGGGAGGCAGCGACGACAAAATCCCAGGCGCCGACCGCCAGCGGTTCCCCCCGGTAGCGGAGTCCGAAGCCGGCCGCGCCAAGGGCCGCGGCCAGCTCGCCGAGCCTCGGCAGCAGTTCGCCAGTGGGGAGTGCCATGGTGCCGGGGAGCTCGCCGCTGGCGAAGGGGTCGAGGCCGAACAGCCGATAGAGCGTTTGCACCAGCCGGGCCTGGGAGTGGCGGTCGTCGCTGGTAAAGCGCCAGCCATCGCCGCCGGCCTGGATCACCGCGAGCCGCGCCTCGCAGCCGGCCATGAAGGAGGTAATCATGCTCTTCGCCTCATTCTTTACCGTCCGCCTGATGAATTCGGGCGTTGCCAGGGCGGCCCGGAGCGCAGCGGCGCGGCCTGCGGCGGTGGTCGCCTCGAGGACGGAGAAGCAGCCGTCGATGATCGCCGCGATCCGCTTCTTTGCCTTGAGGGGCTGGGAGAGCCGCGCCCGCCGCGCCGGATCGAACAGCCAGAAGACGTCGGCGGCAAGGGGGAAGGTGATTCCCCCCGCCTCCCCCAGCGGAGCCAGCCGGATCGTGGCGCTCTCCAGGGGGTCGAGGATTTCCAGGGAGTAGCTCGCCGCCAGCAGCGCTGCCGGATCGGCCTGGCAAGGGCCGGCGAGGAAACGGCAACCGGCGGCATGCTCCGCCAGCCGGTCCAGGCCGATCCGGAGGGCGGCCCTGTTGAACAGCGGCGCGCTGACGGTGACCCCCTCCGGAACGCGCCGGACCTCTTCCCCGGCCGGCCCGGCCGTGGCCAGCACCTGATCCAGCGCCGCCTGCCAGAACTCCCAGGTCTTGAGATGGGTCACCGGGCGGATCGTTGCCGCAGCCGGGTCGAACAGGCACTCCCCCTCCATCAGCCTCTCCCCTGAGAGCGCCTCCCCCTCCGCGAAGCCGCGGCTGATGGTGACATCCCCCCGGTCGAGGAGGAAGGAGACGGAAGCGCGGAGCGGGGCATCGTGGCGATAGCTCAGCTCGACCTCCCGGCCGTCGCTGTGGCGGAAGACGATGGGGTAGGCGCCGCTGAGGGAGGTGAACTCCCTGAAATACTCCCCTGTCGGCTTGAAGAAACAGTGGCTCTGCTGGAATTTCCGGAGATCGGCGGGGAGCAGACTCCAGTGCAGCATCGGCAGGTTTCCCTTGCGCAGGGAGCCCCAGAGCCGGTCCCCCTGCCTTTCCAGAACGAGCCGGAAGGTCCGCGCTTTCTGGGCGCCGCCATCCCGCTGCGGGGGAGCCGGTACCGCGCGGCTGTCTCCGCGGGGCGGCACGGCCCGCGGTCGTGGCGGGGCTTTCTCCTCCCCGATCCCAAGCAGGCGGGTGACCTCCCGCAGGTGTTGTTCGTCGAAACGGAGCTGGGAGAGGGCGCCGGGCGAGACGACCCTCTTCAGGATCGCCCAGACAGCCACCACATGGGGGCATTGCCGGCCGGCCGTCCAGGTACGGCAGCTGCACGCGGTCGTCAGCCGGTCGGCGGCGGCGCTGAAGGTGAGCCGGTTTCGCGGCTGGGCGGCGATGGTCAGGGTGGTCCGGCCCGGTCCCCATTTCACGCCGGATATGGGGGAGCGCATGCAGTCGATGGCGCCCGCCACCAGGTGCCGTTTGTCGGCCAGGGTGTAGAGCGCCCCGGCCGGTGTGTCGCGCAGCAGGGCGAGGAGGTGGGGAAGTTCGGGCTGAAAAGGGTTGCTGGTCATGGGGACAATTCTTGTGCGGTTGATGGTGCCACCATCATAAAAAGGTAACCGCGCGAGGTCAACCAAAAAACCGCGGCTCCGCTCGGGGATGGTGCCGGCGCCGGGGCATGGGGAAGGGGCGGCTCGAACCCTGAACGGTTCAGAAGCGCCGGCGCAGCGCCAGGTGGAGGGCCACGTCGGGGGAGGTGTCCACCGCGACGTCCTCGGAAACGCCGATGTCGAGGGAGGTCCTTGCGGAGAGGTTGAGAGTGCCGCCGACGAGCAGCTGCAGCGCCGGTCTCGCCAGTTCCCTCAGCGCGCTCCCCCGGAAGAAGGGGGTGTGGCCGGAGAGCTGGGCCTTGAAATCGAGCCACTCCGCCGGACCCCAGCCGAAGCCGACGGTGCCGAAGCCGGCCAGGTTTCGCTGCTGCTCCTCCAGCACGTCGCCGTCGCTCATGGCCATGCCGCCGGCGGCGCCGAACAGGGTCAGGTGCCCCAGGGCCGGCAGCCGGTAGTCATCGGCCCCGGAGAGCCAGAGGGCGAAATCGGTGCTGCCGCTCCCCCGCAGGCCGGCGCTGTCTCCGGTGGGGAGCTTGAGGCTGGCGCGCAGGGCCAGCTGGCGCGGGTTCGGCCGCTGGTCATGGAACAGCTGGATCCCCCCGGAGAGGCGAATGTCCCCAGGGCCGGAACCGGAGTTGGCCAGGAAAAGCCTCGTCTGGCCATCTTTGCCGTAGCCGTAGAGGAGCCGGTTGCGGGGCTCGTTCGGCCGCTCTCCCCGGGGGAGACCGAAAAAGCCGTGCCACCCCTCGATGAACCGGTCGAAGATCCCCCCGCCGGTGACGAGGTAGGGGATGTCGAGCCCCCCCTCCACCCCCTTGGCGATCCCGTAGCGGAGGGCGAGGTTGACCCGGCAGCTTTCCCCGTCCAGGAGGATCGCCTCGCCGGTTTTGGCGTTTGCGGCGAAGTTGTTGGCGATATCGACCGCCAGGGTGCCGGTCAGCTCTCCC
>JAMPXD010000181.1 GCA_023701365.1 Geobacteraceae bacterium | reverse complement strand
GGGGCTTGCCGAGGAGGCGGCGGAGGCGTGGCAGCGCCACGCCGCACAACGACCGACGAAGGCAAACCCGGCATGGCGCGAAAAGCGGCGTTCCTACAGGAGATTAGCGGCGAGTTCCGCCAGCTCCGATCTCTCCCCCCTCATCAACGTCACATGCCCGGCGATCGCCTCCCCCTTGAACCGCTCCACCAGGTAGGTCAGACCGTTGCTGGAGGAATCGACGTAGGGGTTGTCGATCTGGTAGGGGTCGCCGGTCAGGACGATCTTGGTCCCCTCCCCGGCCCGGGTGACGATGGTCTTGATCTCGTGGGGGGTGAGGTTCTGCGCCTCATCGACGATCAGGTACTGGTTGGGGATGGAGCGCCCCCTGATGTAGGTGAGCGGCTCGATCTCCATGATCCCCATCGCCATCAGCTCCTTGTAACCCTTGCTGTGCCGCTTCTCCGCCTCGTGCCCGGAGAGGAGCAGTTCGACGTTGTCGAAGATCGGCTGCATCCAGGGGGCGAGCTTCTCCTCGATGTCGCCGGGGAGGAAGCCGAGGTCCTTCCCCATGGGGAACACCGGCCGCGACACCAGGAGCCGGTTGTAGACGTTCTCTTCGGCGGTCTTGTGCAGCCCGGCGGCTATCGCCAGCAGGGTCTTGCCGGTGCCGGCCTTCCCCACCAGGGTCACCAGCTTGATGCTGTCGTCCAGCAGGAGGTCGAGGGTGAAGGCCTGCTCGCGGTTGCGGGGGTGGATGCTCCAGATCCCCTCCTTGGCGACCTTCTTGATCGGCATCAGCTTGGCCAGGGCCGCATCGTACCTGCCGATGGCGGTATGGGAACGGTTTGAGCTGTCCACCAGGGTGACGAACTGGTTCGGCTTGTAATCCCCCGCCAGCTCCACCCCCCCCTGGCCATGGAAATGGTCGATCAGCCCCGCCTCCGCGTCGAGCTCCAGGTACCCCTGGTAGAGCTCCTCGATGGCCACCTTGTCCGATTCGTAATCCTCGGCCACCAGGCCGATGGCGTCCGCCTTGATCCGGAGGTTGGTGTCCTTGGTGACGAAGATGATCGGGACGTTCGCATCCTTGTCCCTGACGTCCACCGCCACCGCCAGGATCCGGTTGTCGCCACGGTCCTCCCGCAATTCCGGGGGGAGACGCTTCATCACCTGGTCCTCGTAGATCTCCACCCGGAGCATGCCGCCGTTTTCCTGCCTGACCCCCTTGGCGAGGGACCCCTTCTGCCTCAGATCGTCCAGATAGCGGGAGACCTGACGGGCGTTGCGGCCGGTCTCGTTCATGTCCTTCTTGAACCGGTCGATCTCCTCGATGACCGTGATCGGGATGATCAGGTTGTTGTCCTGAAATTTGAACAGTGCCTGGGGGTCGTAGAGGAGCACGTTGGTGTCGAGTACGAAGTTTTTCATTTAAGC
The DNA here is from genome assembly GCA_023701365.1 of Geobacteraceae bacterium. GTDB lineage: Bacteria > Desulfobacterota > Desulfuromonadia > Geobacterales > Geobacteraceae > JAMPXD01. The sequence continues at coordinate 6,794 of JAMPXD010000181.1, read as the reverse complement.
CTTTCCTTGCGTATTATTGATCCAGCTTAAACATCAAGATGTAGGAGCGGCGCCCTCGCCGCGATGAGCTAAATCGCCATGTCTCGCCCCATCGCGCCGAGGCGGCGCTCCTACAAAATCCGAGACACGTCCCTACCCGGCCACGATCTTCCGCAGCGCCTTTAGCAAGGCCGCGATCTCCTCTTCGGAGTTGAAATAGCCGGGGCTCACCCGCACCGTCCCGGCGGGGTAGGTGCCGATGGTCCGGTGCGCCGAGTAGGCGCAGTGCAGCCCAACCCGGACGCTGATGTCGTAATCCTGGTCGAGCCGGAAACCGATCTCTCCCGGGTCGCATCCCGCCACGGTGAAGGAGACCACCCCGCCCCGCCGCTCCGGCGCATCGGGGCCGTGGATGGTGACGGCCGGCATCTCCCGCAACCCTGCCAGGAGCTGGCCGACCAGGGCGTTTTCCCTGTTGCGGATGTTCTCGATGCCGGTTTCCCGGATGAACTCCACCCCTGCCTTCAGCCCGGCGATGCCGGGGGTATTGAGGGTGCCGCTCTCGAAGCGGTCGGGCATGGTCTCCGGCGGCTCCGGTCCGGTGGAATGGCCGCCGCTCCCCCCCACCAGCAGCGGGGTCAGCTCGACCCCCTCGGTGACGTAGAGGAAGCCGGTCCCCTGGACCCCGTACAGCCCCTTGTGGCCCGGCGCAGCCAGGAGGTCGATCGCCATACCCGCCACGTCGATCGGGAGGCAGCCGGCGCTCTGGGCCGCATCCACCAGGAAGAGCGCGCCGGCCTGACGGGCCAGCGGGCCGATCTCCCCTACCGGCTGGATCACGCCGGTCACGTTCGAGCAGTGAGAAAGGGCCACCAGCCGCGTGTTCGGGCGGATGGCCGCGCCGATCCGGCGGCTGTCGACGAAGCCGCTCCGGTCCCCCTCCACCCAGGTGACCTCGACCCCTTGCTGGGCGGCCCGATGGAGTGGGCGGACCAGGGAGTTGTGCTCCATGGTGGTGCTGACCACATGGTCCCCGGCACGGAGCAGTCCGCCGACGGCGAGATTGAGGGATTCGGTGGCGCTGTGGGTGAAGACGATCCGGGAGGAGTCGCCGACCCCGAACAGCTGGGCCACCGCCTCGCGCGCCTCGAACACCAGGCGGGTCGCCTCGATGCCGCGCCGGTACCCCCCCCTGCCGGGGGCGACACCGATATGGATCAGGGCATGCTCCACCGCCCGGTAAACCTGGTCGGGCTTGGGGAAGGTGGTCGCCGCGTTGTCAAGATAGATCGACATAATGAAAAGCTACCATGTTCCCGATTAATTGGCAATCGCTTTCCCCGGCCAGTGCGGAGGGCGGAAGCGCGGAAGGACAGGCCTTAACTTCCGCATTCCGCATTCCGCATTACGGGATCGCCGTTGGCCTCTCCGCCAGCAGCGGCAGATACAGGACCCTGCCGCGGCCGCTGTCCGCCCGCCGGTCGTAGATCCGCCCGGCGACTTCAGCGGGGGCCACTCCCCCCCACCAGTTCCCCATCGCCCGGAACTCCTCGGTGCCGGCATTGTACAGGTCGTAGCCGCCGTTGCCGGCAAAGGCGTTGCCCCACGCGCCCCCCCGGCCGTCCTCAACCCGCAGGCCGGTGTTGCCGTTGCTCGCTATCTCGTTGCCGAACACCTTGACCCGTGAGCCGGCCAGGGCGATCCCGCAGCCGGCGTTGTCCGCTATCCGGCAGCCGGCAACGGAGCCCTGGGAGGAAGCCAGGACGAGCCCGGCGCCGTTTGCCGTGAATCTTGCCGTCTTGATCTGCACCAGGGAATCGCCGGCCTTCAGACCGGTCCCGCCGTTGCCGGTAAAGGTCCCCCCCGCCAGGTAGAGCGAGCTCCGTTCGGCAGCGAGCCCCGTGCGGTTCCCGGAGAAGAGGGGATCGCGCAGTTCCGCCTCGCTGTCGGCAAGGACCATCCCCGCCTCGCAGCCGCTCGCCCCGCCGCCTTCGGCAGAGAGCACGGTGTCCTGAAGCCGCGCGCCGGTGCCGCAACGCGCGAAGAAGAGGTTTTTCAGGGTGATGCTGGAGAAGGAGGCGTCCAGCCCGGTTTCCGCCCCCTCCAGGCGGCAGTTTTCCAGGACGTTCTTCTTGTCGCTGCCGAGCAGGACGATTCCCTGCCAGTCCCCCGCCATCGGCTCGGCGAAGCGGGAGGTGAACAGGACCGGCAGCTCCTTCGTGCCCGCCGCCGCCACCCTCCCCCTGACCAGGAGCCCGCCCGTTGCGCCGAACCTGATCACCGTCCCCGGCCCGATGGTCAGGGTCGCCCGGGACGCCACCGTCACCACCCCATCGACCAGCACCTCCCCCCGCCAGGCAACGTCCTCGGTGAGGAGCGCATCGCCGTACAGAAAGTCCGGCGCGGCCGCCGCGGCCAGGCGCCTTGGAGGCCCGGCCACGCTGCTCTGGGGCTTTTCCGGCGGCTTGGCAGGCGCCGGCGGCGCGATCGGCATCAGTTGTTCCGGCGACTGGGGGGGGAGCTCCCTGGGGAGGAGCTTCTCTTCGACCGGGGGGCAGGGCTCTTGGGGTTTCTCCTGCTTCCCGGCCGGTTTTGCCGCGCCGGCCGGCTCTGGGCAGAGCTTGACCGGCGGCCTGGGGGCGTCGGTGTGCCCCTTGACCCTGAAGATGGTAGGAATCGACCAGTCACCCTCGCCCAGCCCCCGGAGGCAGCCGGAGAGGAACAGCGGGGCGATGAGCAGCAGGGCCAGCCGGAAACGGCAGATGTGGAGAAAAGATCGACTCATGGTTATGGGAGGCGCTGCCCGGAATCTTTCTGCAGATGATGGATCTTGTTCTTGCCGAGTTCCTTTGCCTTGTAGAGGAGGCCGTCCACCGCCGTGAACAACTCGTCCCGGTCGACGCCGTCGTCGGGATAACAGGCCACGCCGACGCTGACTGTCACCCCTGCGCCGCTCACCCCCCGGAGGATGGCGCCGGTTTCCCTGCCGATACTCTGCCGAAGCCGTTCCGCGGCGAGGAGAGCACTGTCGAGCCCGGCCTCCGGGAGCAGGACGATGAACTCCTCCCCGCCGTAGCGGAAAGCAAAATCGGCCTGGCGCAGGGTCCTGGCTATGACGGCGCCGATCTCCGCCAGGACCCGGTCGCCGACGTGGTGACCATGGCTGTCATTGAACTTCTTGAAGTCGTCCACATCGATCATCAGCACCGCCAGCCGCTTCTGATAGCGCTTCGCCCGGCTCAGCTCCTGGCTGAAGATCTCCTGGAAATAGCGGTGATTGTAAAGCCCGGTCAGGCTGTCGGTGATGGCCATGATCCTGGTCCGCTTGTGGAGCTTGGCGTTGCAGATGGCCATGGAGGCGAAAGAGGCGAGGATGGAGAGGAGCTGCATCTTCTCCCGGTCGAAGCGGCGGGGGGTAAAATCACCCAGATGGAGGAGGCCGACGACCCCCGCGGGGACCTTGAGGGGGATGCAGATGAGGGATTTTATCCCCTCCGACAGGATTACCGGGTCGTTCAGGAAGGGGGCCTGGGCCACGTCCTCGACATAACAGATCTCCCCCTCGGCAAGCATCTTCTCGGCGTGCCCCCCAGGCGGCACGCTCCACCGCTCCGATTTGGCGAGACTGGCGGAAAGTCCCTCCCAGGAATGGAGCGCGAACTCCTTGTCCTTCTCTTCATAGACCGCCATGGTGCCGGCCGGGGTCCCGGCAAAATTCATGGCGCTCGTCAGGATGGCCTGGAGCACCGTATCGAGGTCGAGCGTCGAAACAACCGCCCGCGCCACCTCGATCAGGTCCTTGAGGGCCTTGACCTGGGTCTCCAGGACTTCCTTGTCGCAGGCTTCACATTCCATGTGCCGACTCCCCGTTACGCATTGCACGTTTTTAGCACAATAAGAGAGCTTTGTAAATGAACTAGGCTCACTCCCCGCCAGCTCATAACCCCCATATATCAACAGGTTATAAATTTAATCTAAATTATCTTGACAGGCCATATATGTTGTGGTTTATTTCATAGCCGGCCACTAAATATAGTATATTTTCGCATATATATTAATTTCAGTTGATTCTAATGCCATCCATATCAACCAGGAGGAAAAACCCGCATGAAACCAGCCACAGGCAAGGAAACCATCCCCGGACTGTCGAAAAATGCCCGGACCGTCCTCGAAAAACGTTATCTGAAGCGGGACAAGGACGGCAACATCCTGGAGAACCCGGTCGACATGTTCCGGCGGGTCGCCGAAACCATCGCCGCCGCCGATAAAAGCTACGACAAGAAGGCCGACACCGCTTCCCTGGCCGCCGAATTCTACCGGATGATGACCGGCTTCGAGTTCCTCCCCAACTCTCCCACCCTGATGAACGCCGGCCGCGAGCTGGGGCAGCTGTCCGCCTGCTTCGTCCTGCCGGTGGGAGACTCCATGGAGGAGATCTTCGAGTCGGTCAAGAACACCGCGCTGATCCACAAGTCGGGCGGGGGCACCGGCTTCTCCTTCTCGCGCCTGCGGCCGGCCAACGACGTGGTGATGTCCACCAAGGGGATCTCCAGCGGCCCGATCTCCTTCATGCGGGTGTTCGACATCGCCACCGAGACCATCAAGCAGGGGGGCACCCGGCGCGGCGCCAACATGGCGATCCTGCGGATCGACCACCCGGACATCATGGACTTCATCATGTGCAAGGCCGACCAGCACCAGCTGAACAACTTCAACATCTCGGTCGGGATCACCGAGGCGTTCATGAAGGCGGTGGACGAGGACCGGGACTACGACATCATCAACCCCCGCGACGGCGAAGTGTGCGGCGCCCTGAACGCCCGCAAGGTGTTCAACCGGGTGGTCAAGCAGGCCTGGGAGAACGGCGAGCCGGGGATCATCTTCCTCGACCGGCTGAACCGGGACAACCCGACCCCGCTGATCGGCGAGATCGAGTCCACCAACCCGTGCGGCGAGCAGCCGCTCCTCCCCTACGAGTCGTGCAACCTCGGCTCCATCAACCTGGGCAAGATGGTGAAGAACGGCAAGGTCGACTGGGACCGGCTGCGCGAGGTGGTGCGGCTGTCGGTCCACTTCCTGGACAACGTCATCGAGGTGAACAGCTATCCGCTGGCCCAGATCGGCGAGATGACCCGGGGGAACCGCAAGATCGGCTTGGGCGTCATGGGGTGGGCCGACATGCTGATCATGCTCGATATCCCCTACAGCTCCGACGAGGCGATCACCCTCGGCGAGAAGATGATGAAATTCATCAACGACGAGGGACACGCCTGCTCCCGCGAGCTGGCGAAAGTCCGGGGCGCCTTCCCCAACTTCAAGGGCTCCATCTTCGACCGGCCGGGGAAGGGTGAGACCAGAAACGCCACCGTCACCACCATCGCCCCTACCGGCACCATCTCCATCATCGCCGGCGCCTCCTCCGGGGTCGAGCCGCTGTTCGCGGTCTCCTTCGTCCGCCAGGTGATGGACAACAACAAGCTGATCGAGATCAACCCGATCTTCGAGGAGATCGCCAGAAAGCGCGGCTTCTACAGCGACGAGCTGATGGAGCGGATCGCCGAGCACGGCACGGTCGCCGACCTCCCCGAGGTCCCGGAGGACGTCCGCCGGGTGTTCGTCACCGCCCACGACATCACCCCCGAGTACCACATCCGGATGCAGTCGGCTTTCCAGCGCTACACCGACAACGCGGTCAGTAAGACCGTCAACTTCCCCAACTCCGCCACCTTCCAGGACGTGGAGAAGGTCTACCGGCTCGCCTATGAGTCGGGCTGCAAGGGGGTCACCATCTACCGGGACGGCTCCCGGGACATGCAGGTCCTCTCCACCGGCAAGAAGGAGGAGAAGCCGGCCCCCCCGCCGGTCGAGGAGAAGCACCCGGTGAAGAGGGACCGCCCCAAGGCGCTGCGCGGCGCCACCTACCAGATGCAGACCGGCTGCGGCCCGCTCTACGTCACCATCAACGAGGACAGGAACGGCCTGTTCGAGCTGTTCACCACCATGGGCAAGGCGGGGGGCTGCGCCTCCTCCCAGTGCGAGGCGATCGGCCGGATGGTGTCGCTCGCCTGGCGCAGCGGGGTCCAGGCGCGCCAGGTGGTGAAGCAGCTCCTCGGCATCTCCTGCCACTGCCCGTCCGGCTTCGGCGACAGCAAGGTGCTCTCCTGCGCCGACGCGGTGGCCAAGGCGATCCAGGCGCGGATGCACGAAAACGGCGGGATGGCGGAGCTGCACAAGCCGCTCCTGGAAAAGGGGGCCTGCCCCGAGTGCGGCGGCGCGGTCGAGCATGAGGGAGGCTGCGCGGTCTGCCGGGCATGCGGCTACAGCGAGTGCGCTTAGGCTTGCGATGCGATGTGATGGAGAGGCCCGCAACGATGCGGGCTTTTTTTCTGGCCAAACCAGACATTAACACAAGTCAATTTGTAGGGGCGCATGGCATGCGCCCTGAAATCATGCGCCCCGATTGCATCGATCCCGAAAACCGGGCGCACAGCCGTGCGCCCCTACAGGTGATGCCATGACGTACAACCCCGACATCCACAAACGCCATTCACATACGTTTGAGATCGTACGATTACCGCTCAGCCGGGGCGTACTTTATCACAATATGTACGTTTCAAAGAGAGCCGATCCTAGCAGAAATCGCCGCAGGAAAGACGCGACTGACGGCATTGGGAGAGATTGTATGCAAGGAATGGTTGAAATCGGCTGAAATTCGACAGGAAATTGAATTGGATGAACATGTGGTAATGCCAAACCATTTTCACGGGATCATCTTTATCCGCGACAACGTAGTAGGGGCGCACGGCATGCGCCCC
>JAMPXD010000180.1 GCA_023701365.1 Geobacteraceae bacterium | reverse complement strand
CCTCCCCCCACACCTTTCCCCCGTTGCGCCTCCTCGACATACTTTACATCAGATCGACTCTCCCCATAACGCCATACTTCCAAAGAGTTATTGCGCCACGGCGGTCAAAAATGCTATATAAATAGGTCAATCTCTTCACCTTGCCCTGAAGGGATCGGGAAATACGGACTCATTCCAATTCCAACACATTTATGAGGTTGAAAGCATGTCAATGAGACACTTTGGTCCGACCAAACTGGATGCAACGCTCATCCCGAAAATTGCCCGGCAGTGGGGAACACCGGTCTATCTGCACGATCAGGAATACATCGAAGACAGCTGTGAACAGCTGCTGAACATGCCACATGCCTACGGCCTCCATGTCCGCTACGCCATGAAGGCCAACTCGGATCGTACCGTCCTGCGGGTCGTCACCAACAAGGGACTGGACCTTGACTGCTCGTCGGTCGATGAAGCGGCCCGGGCCTTTGCCGCCGGGATTCCCTATGCCCGGATGATGCTGACGACCCAGGAGGTGCCGTCCGGTGAGGAGCGCGCCGAACTGGAGGAGATGATCCGTGCCGGACTGACGTACAACGTCTGCTCCATGACGCAGTTTCAACTGATCGCCGACTTTGCCAATAAGAACAACATCGACCTCTCCATCCGGGTCCATCCGGGAGCCGCCGGCGGCGGTGAAAGCCAGACCCGTGATACCGGGAGTGAATATTCCTGCTTCGGCGTCCACCTGAACGATGTCCCCACGGTAAAGGCCCTGGCCGACCAGCAGGGACTGCGCTTTACCCAGGTTCATGTCCATATCGGTTCCGGGGGCGACCCGGAAAAATGGCGGGAGAACATCGACCGGGAACTGGGCTTTGTGCGGACCTATTTCCCGGATGCCACCACCGTCAGCTTCGGCGGCGGGCTCAAGGTCGCCAGGATGGCGGGGGAAAAACAGGCCGACATCGCGTCTCTGGGTGCCTATGCGACGCAGCGGATAAAGGAGTTCAAGGAGGCAACCGGCCGTGAACTGCAGATGGAGATCGAGCCGGGGACCTTCGTGGTGGCCAACTCGGGCCACATCATCACCCGGATCATCGACAAGAAGCTGACCAACGAGATGAACTTCCTGATCGTTGACGGCGGCATGGAGCTGTTGACGCGCCCGCTGCTGTATGGCTCCGAGCATCCCATTGCCATCGTGCGCCAGGACGGCACGCTGCTCTCCAGCGAATATGACTGCACGCCGACGGCCGGGCTGAAACCGTTCGGGATCGTGGGGCGCTGCTGCGAAAGCGGCGATTCGGTGCGTCTGGACAAAGACGGCAACATCGTGCCGGTGCTGATTGCCGAACCGGAAATCGGCGACTTTGTCGTCATCGGCGGCACGGGAGCCTATTCCGAGAGCATGTCGCCGGAAAACTACAACTCGCACCGCAAGCCGCCGGCCGTCATGAAAACCCGCAGTGGCGAACTGGTTCTGATCAGGAAGAAGCAGGTTCGTGAGCAGTTGGTCCATAATGAGCTGGATGTGAATCTGTAATTGATCAATCAAGAGAAAAGGATTTGGAACGGATTCGCACGCTCAAGGCGGCGCAGACGGTTTTTTATGGCATTTTCGCGACAGAATCAGGAAAGCCCGCTTGTGCGGGCTTTTTTGTTAAAGCGAGGACGGGAAGGGAGGTCAAATGTCAATAAGTCAAGCCCAATGGTTTTTCCATGTGTAGTGCTCAGACAGCTTACCCCGCACAGAATTCACTCCCCGGGACCACCCGGACGGGACCCAAGCAGCGGCTCGATGAACCTTTCAAAGGTAACCTTTTGTTTGGCGGACAGCAGATCGATGTTCCCTTCGTTATCGAGTAAAAAGGTGCCGACGCCGATGACTGTTTTTGCCAGGTAACCGGTCCCGGCAACGCTCTTTTCGATCTCATCTCTTCGCTTGCTCAGCAGGTTTTTCAACAAGGCCAGGTCTACTTGCATAGGGTGTACTCCAACAGGGTTAATAACTGGTATTGCCAGTCGTCCAGCGATTCAATTTCCTCAACCGGCAAAATCTGCTTGTAGTGCCGCACCGCCAGGACATCTCTCCCCTTCCTTGTCATGCAATCTCGAAAAAAAAGGCGGCCTCACGGCCGCCTTTCCGCCCTATCTCAGGTTGATCTTGATCCGCTCCACCGCCTCCTCGACGTTGTCCCGGTTGCCGAAGGCGGAGAGCCGGAAGTACCCTTCCCCGCTTGGCCCGAAGCCGCTGCCGGGGGTGCCGACCACGTTGCACTCGGTGAGGAGCTTGTCGAAGAAGTCCCAGGAGCTCATCCCCCCCGGGGTCTTGAGCCAGATGTAGGGGGCGTTCACCCCGCCGTACACCGCGAGGCCGGCGGAGGCGAGCCCCTGCCGGATGATCCGGGCGTTCTCCATGTAGTACTCGATGATCTCGCTGGTCTGCCGCCACCCCTCCTCGCTGTAGACCGCGGCGGCGGCCTTCTGCACCGGGTAGGAGGCGCCGTTGAACTTGGTGGTCTGGCGCCGCAGCCAGAGCTTGTTGAAGCTGTAAGGCTCGCCAGTGGCGGTCTTCCCCGTGAGCTCCTCGGGGACCACCACCAAGCCGCAGCGGACCCCGGTGAAGCCGGCGGTCTTGGAGAAACTTCTGAACTCGATGGCGCATTTCTTCGCCCCCTCGATCTGGTAGATGGAGTGGGGGATGGCGGGGTCGGTGATGAACGCCTCGTAGGCGGCGTCGAACAGGATGATGGCGTCGTTGGCCAGGGCGTAGTCGACCCACTTGGCAAGCTCCGCTTTCGTCGCCACGGCGCCGGTCGGATTGTTCGGGAAGCAGAGGTAGATGATGTCCACCTTCTCGCTGGGGAGGGCCGGGATGAAGCGGTTCGCCTCGGTGCAGGGCATGTAGACGATCCCTTTATAGTACCCCTTGTCGTCCGCCTCGCCGGTCCGGCCGATCATCACGTTGGTGTCGTTGTAGACCGGGTAGACCGGGTCGCCGATGGCCACCTTGTTGTCCAGGGCGAAGATGTCGAGGATGTTGGCGCAGTCGCACTTGGAGCCGTCGGAGATGAACATCTCGGTGGTCTTGAGCTGCACGCCGAGCGGGTTGTACGACTCTCTTATGATGGTGTCGATCAGCCAGTCGTACCCCTGCTCCGGGCCGTAGCCGGCGAAGGTCTCGACTTTCGCCAGGTCGTCCACCGCCTCGTGGAACGCCTTGAGGATGGCGGGGGGGAGCGGCCGGGTCACGTCGCCGATGCCAAGCCGGATCACCTTTGCCTGCGGGTTCGCCTCGGCAAAGGCGCGGACGCGGCGGCCGATCTCGGGGAAGAGGTAGCCGGCCTTCAGTTTCAGGTAGTTGTCGTTGATGAGAGCCATATGAACAGATTCCTCCAAAAAAGAATTGCCACAGAGGCCACAGAGGGCACAGAGAAGGAAAAAATCAGACTTTCACGAAGGAGGGGAAAATCTTCTTTTTCGTTTTTCTCTGAGCTCTCTGTGAACTCTGTGGCGAAAATTGGTGTTATTTCAGCCCCAGCACGTCCTGCATGTCGTACAGCCCCGGCTGCTGCGCCACTACCCACCTGGCCGCCCTTACCGAGCCGCGGGAGAACATGTCGCGGGTGTGGGCGCGGTGGGTCAGCTCGATCCGCTCCCCCATGCCGATGAAGTAGACCGTGTGCTCGCCGACGATGTCGCCGCCGCGGATGGTCTGCATCCCGATCTCCTCCCTGGTCCGCTCGCCGCAGATCCCCTCCCGGTGGAAGTTGGCAACCTTGTTGTAGTCGCGGCCGAGCGCCTCGGCCACCACCTCGCCCATCCGCACCGCGGTGCCGGAGGGGGAGTCCTTCTTCAGCTTGTGGTGGGCCTCGACGATCTCCACGTCGAAGTCGTCCCCCAATATCTTGGCGATGTCGGCCAGCACCTTGAAGCAGACGTTCACCCCGACCGACATGTTGGGGGCGAGCACCGCCGGGATGTCGCGGGCCAGCTCCTTCGCCAGTGCCCGCTCCTCGGGGGTGAAGCCGGTGGAGCCGATCACGATCGACTTCTTTTTCAGGCCGCAGACCTCCAGATTCTTGAGCGACACCTTGGGGGTGGTGAAGTCGATCAGGACGTCGCACCCCCCCACCACGGCATTGATGTCGTCGGAGATCTTGACCCCGAGGGAGCCGGTGCCGGCGAGCATGCCGGCGTCCATGCCGACCATCGGGTGTCCCGGCCTTTCCAGGGCGCCGGAGAGCTCCACCCCGTCCGCCTCGTTGACGGCGACGATGATCCGCCCCCCCATCCGCCCGGCGGCGCCGCAAACAGCTATTTTTACCATATGAAACCTCTTTTGGGCAAATGGCGAAGGGCTAAAGGCCAAGGGGTAAAACCTTTTGCCCTTAGCCCTTCGCCTTCAGCCTAGATTAAATTGTATTCCTTCATGATCCCCGCCAGCTTCGCCTTGTTCCCCTCCCCCATCGGGCAGAGCGGCAGGCGCACCTCGTCGGAACACTTGCCCATCAGGCCGAGGGCCGTCTTCACCGGGATCGGGTTGCTCTCGATGAACATGGCATTACCGATCTTCAGGGTCTGCAGGTGCAGCTCCCGCGCCCGCGCCAGGTCGCCGGCGTAGAAGGCGTCGGTCAGCTCCGCCACCTCCCGCGGCATGATGTTCGCCAGCACCGAGATCACCCCCTTGGCGCCGCACGCCATCATCGGGAAGGTGATGAAGTCGTCGCCGGAGAGGACGTCGAGCCGGTCGCCGCACAGGGCGATCACCTCGGAGGCCTGCTGCAGCGAGCCGGTCGCCTCCTTGATGGCGACGATGTTCCCGTGGGGGGCGAGCCGCGCCACGGTCTCGGGGAGGAGGTTCACCCCGGTGCGCCCCGGCACGTTGTAGAGGATCTGGGGAAGCGCCACCGCGTCGGCCACCGCCATGTAGTGGCGGTAGAGCCCCTCCTGGGTCGGCTTGTTGTAGTAGGGGGTGACCAGCAGCGCGCCGTCGGCCCCGACCGCCTTGGCCTTCTCGGTCAGCTCGATCGCCTCGGCAGTGGAGTTGGAACCGGTGCCGGCGATGACCGGCACCCTCTTGTTCACCTGCTCCACCACGATCCTGATCACGTCCATGTGCTCCTCGTAGTCGAGGGTCGACGCCTCTCCGGTGGTGCCGCACGGCACGATGCCGTCGGTGCCGCCGGCGATCTGGAACTCCACCAGCTCCCGCAGTTTCTCCTGGTCCACTGCGCCGTTTCTGAACGGCGTCACAATCGCGACGATGCTTCCCTTGAACATGTTCGTACCTCCGTTTGTAGGGGCAGACCTTGTGTCTGCCCGGATTGGGCCAACACGAGGTTCGCCCCTACAAATCAACCTAAAGAAATGAAGGGATTTTCTCCCCCTTGATCAGATCCTCCACCGTCTCCCGGCATAGAGCTCGTTTCCTTTGTACTGATAAATGGTGCAGGCATTTCCTCCAAAGTGCATACAGGATGGAAAAACCCCGTTTTATTCAACATAAAGTGGTTTTATGTAACATACGGGTGGGAAAAAGTCAAAATTATTCCGGCTCGGTCAGGGCGCCCCGGACCTCGTTGGAGAGGTCGCTCTCCACCGTCTCCCCCTCCACTACGGCAACCGTCCGGACCGCGTAGTCGTAGCCGGTCCCCCGCTCCAGCCGCCTGTCCTCGAAGGTCGTCTCCCGGAGCGGCGCGCCGGTCAGCGGGGCGACATAGAACTCCTCGCCGGCGCGCTTGCGGTAGACGTTGTACCCCTCGATCCTGCCGTTCGCCGGCGCCTCGGGAGGCTGCCATTCGAGCCCGACGCCGCTCGGCGAAGGAGTGGCCTGCACCATCGGCGGCCGGGGGGGGGCGACCATCTTCCGCCCGGCCCGGTTGGAGTCGCGGCTCTGGGTGCCGTCCCGCTTGAAGGAGACCGCCTTGTAGCGGTAGCTCTTGCCGGTTGTCAGGTCAGCGTCAGGAAACAGGTAGCGCTCCCCCAGCACCAGCACCCCCCGGGGGTATTCCAGGTCGACGCCAACCACCTGCCGGTAGGCGGAGGGGCACTCCTCGCAATCCTCTCCGGGGGGGAGGAGCTCCCGCCGGAACAGCCGGAAACCGGCCAGGTCCCTGAGCGGACCGCCCCCCTCTTCCCTGGCGGGGCGCGACCAGGAGACCAGGAACCGCTCCCCCTGCTGCTCCACTTTCAGGTCGGCGACCGCTGCCGGGGCGAGCGCCTCAGGCGGCACCAGCGCCCCCTTCTTGCCGCAGCCGGCGAGGAAGCAGATGGCGATAATCAAAAGAAATTTCTTCATATCCGGTTCTATGTCCGTAGGGGCGACGCATGCGTCGCCCATCTCATTTCCGCGTGCCTCAGGGCGAGACATCCGGCCGCCGCAGCTGACGCTGCTTTGGCGGAGGCGGATGCCTCGCCCCTACACAACGTTATTTCCCAGCCTTCACCCGCTCGATTTCTTCCTTGACCCGCTCCAGCGCCGTCCCGCCGGTGGCGGCCCGGGCATTGACCGAGGCCTCCAGGGTGATGGCCTCCCGGATGTCCTCGTCGATCCTGGCGGAGAACAGATGCCACTCCGTCATGGCGAGCTCGGGCAGCTCCTTGCCGTTCTCGACGCAGTAGCGGACCGCCTTCCCCACCACCTCGTGGGCGTCCCGGAACGGCATCCCCTTGCGCACCAGGTAGTCGGCCACGTCGGTGGCGGTGGAGAACCCCTTGGCCGCCGCCTGGCGCATGGTCTGGCTGTTCACCCGCAGCTCCCGGATCATGTCGGCGAAAATCTTGAGGCTCCCCTTGACCGTGTCGATGGTGTCGAACAGCGGCTCCTTGTCCTCCTGCATGTCCTTGTTGTAGGCGAGCGGCAGCGACTTCATCACGGTGAGGAGCGCCATCAGGTTGCCGTAGACCCGGCCGGTCTTGCCCCGCACCAGCTCCGGGACGTCCGGGTTCTTCTTCTGGGGCATGATCGAGGAGCCGGTGCAGAAGGAGTCGGACAGCTCGATGAATCTGAACTCGCTGGTGGACCAGAGGATCAGCTCCTCGGAGAAGCGGGACAGGTGCATCATCAGGATCGAGGCCGCCCCCATGAACTCCAGGGCGAAGTCCCGGTCCGAGACCGAGTCGAGGGAGTTGCGGGTCACCTCCGGGAAGTCGAGGAGCTCCGCCACGTGCTCCCGGTCGATCGGGAAGGTGGTGCCGGCCAGGGCCCCGGCGCCGAGCGGCATGACGTTCATCCGCCGCAGGCAGTCCTCCATCCGGCCCTTGTCCCGCTTGAACATCTCCACGTAGGCCAGCATGTGGTGGGAGAAGAGGATCGGCTGGGCGGTCTGCAGGTGGGTATAGCCCGGCATGATCACCCCGAGGTTCTCCTCCGCCTGGAAAATCAGGGAGTCGATCAGCAAGTCGAGGTAGGCGCTGATCTCCACCAGTTCGTCGCGCAGGTAGAGGCGGATGTCGAGGGCCACCTGGTCGTTCCTGGAACGGCCGGTGTGGAGCCGCTTCCCCGCCTCGCCGATCCGCTGGGAGAGGCGGGCCTCGATGTTCATGTGGATATCCTCCAGGGAGACCGAGAAGTCGAACTTGCCCGCCTCGATCTGGTCCAGGATCGCCTGCAGGCCGTGGACGATCTCCTCCACGTCCGCCATCGGGATGATCCCCTGCTTGCCGAGCATCCGGGCGTGTGCGATGGAGCCCCTGATATCCTGGTGGTAGAGGCGCTTGTCGAACTGGATGGAGGCGGTGAACTCCTCGACGAATTTATCGGTCGGCTGGGTGAACCGGCCGCCCCAGAGTTTTTCATGGGCCATGGTGTGTCTCCCTGCTATTTATCATTGTGTAGGGGCGAGGCAGCCGCCTCCGCCAAAGCAGCGTCAGCTGCGGCGGCCGGATGCCTCGCCCGGTTTGGTACCAGTTGATCTGTCAAGGGCGACGCATGCGTCGCCCCTACACGTTGTCCGTCTCCTGCCCGATCTCGAATCCCCCCACCATCTCCTCCCCGCTCACCCTGATCCACCCGCCGTCCGGGGACCAGCGCAGGATGCTGTGAACCTTGAGGGGCACCCGGCTGGTGCGCGGGTCGAGCTCGTGGTGGAGGGGGAGATTGAAGTAGAAAAGCCGGGTGGCGCTGCCGAAACGGAGCCGGCAGACCGGCGCGCCGCCGAAATCATCGGTGGAGAACTCCGAGAACTGGACCTTGGCCAGCTTGTGGTGCCGGTTGATCACCACGAATGAATTGCCGAACCCCCCCCCGCTGGCCAGCTCCTCCAGGTGGGTCTCGTCCGAGGCATTGCCGAACACGGTGATGGTCTCCCGCACCCCCGGTGTGTCCTCCAGGTATTCCCCGTAGAAGCCGCTCACCACCTCCCGGTAGGCCCGGTGCTCCGGCTTGGGATTGCACTGGATGACGAACAGGGTGTCGAGCGTCTGACGGGTCTTGAAAAAGAGGCTGT
>JAMPXD010000179.1 GCA_023701365.1 Geobacteraceae bacterium | reverse complement strand
GAAGTACGGCATCCGGGTCTTCGGCCCCAACTGCCAGGGGATCATCAACAGCGATCCGGAGCTGAAGGCTTACTGCAACTTCACCTTCACCTACCCGGAGCCGGGCACCATCTCGGTGGTGGCACTCTCCGGCGGGGTAGGAGGCCTGATCATGCAGGCGCTGGCCGACCTGGGGATCGGTCAGCGGCTCTATGCCTCCAATGGCAATGCCTGTGATGTCTCAATTCCGGAAATTATCCAATATTTCGGTGATGACGATGAAACCAGGGCAGTGATCCTCTATACCGAAGGGTTTTCAAATCCACGCGAGTTCCTCGAAACTGCCCGGGGGGTTGCCGCAAAGAAGCCGATCCTGGCCATGAAGGCCGGCCGCACCGAGCAGGGGGCCAAGGCGGCCTCATCCCACACCGGTTCCCTGGCCGGGGTCGATATCGCCACCGAGCTGATCTTCGAAAAAATCGGCATCCTCCCCTTCAGTGACGAGGGGGAGATGGTGCGGGCCGCCATGGCCTTTTCCTCCCAGCCGATCCCCAAGGGGAACCGGGTCGGGATCATTACCAACACCGGCGGCCCGGCCGTCATCGCCACCGACGTCCTGGTCGGATGCGGTTTCGATGTGCCGAAACTCGCCGAAGCATCCATCGAAAGGCTGAAGGGGACCCAGTTGCCCGAAGCGGCCGTTGAAAACCCCATCGACGTGGTGGCTACCGCGGGCGGTCCCCATTTCCGCGACGCCCTGGAGGTGTTGCAGGCTGACGAAGATATTGACTGTATCTACATCACCTTCGTGACGGCTCCTTTCACCGACACCGATGCCATTGCCCGTGAAATTGCCGCGGCCAACCAGCTGGGGAAGAAGCCGATGGTGTGCAACTTCATCACCGACGTCAGCCTGGAGCGCTTCCAGAAGACCATGCGGATTCTCAAGGAGGGGAAGGTCCCCTTCTATGCCAATCCTAGCGATGCCGCCAAGGCCCTGGGCGCCCTCAACAGATACGGTCAGCTCAAGCGCCGCGACATCGGGGAGGCAGAGACCTTTGCCGATGTGGATAGTGCCAGGGCAAGGTCGATCGTCGATCAGGCGCAAAAGGCCGGCCGCAGCATCCTTTCCGCCAGCGACGTCTACACGATCTTCGAGGCCTACGGCATCCCCGTTGCCGGTTGGCGGGTGGTGACAACGGCCGCCGAAGCGGTCGCCGCCGCTGAAACGATCGGCTACCCGGTGGTGGTGAAGGTTGACTGCGCGGAGATCGACCACAAGAGCGACATGGGGGGGGTTGCCGTCAACCTCACGGATGCCGCTGCCGTCCGCGCGGCGGTTGATGGGATGCAGGACCGCCTGGGGAGGTTCGGCAAGCTGAAATTCTTTGTCCAGAAATTCCTCCCCGGCGGCCGTGAGCTGATCATCGGCGCCAGCGAGGAAAGGGAGCTGGGGCACCTGGTGATGTTCGGACTGGGCGGCATCTACGTCGAGGTGCTGAAGGACGTGGTCTTCAAGATCGCCCCGGTCACCGGGGTGGAGGCGCGGGAGATGCTGGCCTCCATCAAGACCGCAGCCCTGCTCGACGGCGTCCGGGGAGAGAAGGGGGTCGACAAGGAGGCGATTGTCAACCTCATCCAGCGCGTATCCCAGCTCCTCACCGATCTGCCGATGATCCGGGAGATGGACATGAACCCGATCATGGCCTTTGAGGACGGCGTCTATGCCGTGGACGGCAGAATCAGGATCTAAGGGATCGAATCGGACCGATCGGTCGGATCGGACCTATCGGTCGGATCGGAAATTAATGCCCCTGACAAAAGGAGAACCAAATCATGGCAGTTGTCAACGCCCAGGAAATTTCAAACTGGCGGGAGATCTACCGGTCACGGCTTACCAGCGCTGACGAGGCGGTCAAGGCGGTCAAGTCGGGCGACCGCGTCTATCTGACCGGCAACGCCTCGGTGCCGCAGCAACTGCTGTCCGCACTGGTGCGGCAGGCCCCCCGGCTGAAGGACGTGGAGATCTTCCAGCCGCTCACCATCTGCCCCCCCGATTACGTCTCACCCGAGATGGAGGGGCATCTGCGGGTCAACACCTTCTTCATCAGCCACACCAACCGGCTGGCCGTGAACGAGGGGCGGGCCGATTTCACCCCGGTGTTTCTCTCCGAGCAGCCGCTGTTGTTCAAGAACGGCCATCTCCAGCTCGACGTGGCGTTCGTTCACGTCTCGCCGCCGGATGAGCAGGGGTTCTGTTCGCTGGGGGCCGAGGCGGGGCTCGCCATCACCTCTGCGGAGTGCGCCAGGATCGTGATTGCCCAGGTGAACCGGCAGATGCCCCGGACCTTCGGGGACACCTCCATGCACGTCTCCCGCATCCAGCACCTGGTGGAGGTCGATCTCCCCCTGGAGGGGAGGGCCATGGGGGATGAGGCCGACCAGGAGACGACGGAGCGGATCGCGGCCCATATCGCCGAGCTGATCCCCGACGGCGCCACCATGCAGCTCGGGATCGGCACGATCCCCGACGCGGTGCTCAAGCATCTCCACAGCAAGAAGGATCTGGGGGTGCACTCGGAACTGATCTCCGACGGCGTGATCGACCTGGTGGAAAGGGGGGTGATCACTAACGCGCGCAAGACCCTCCATCCCGGCAAGATCGTCTGCGGGTTTCTCCTGGGGACCGAGCGGCTGTACCGCTGGACCCACGAGAACCCGCTCCTGGAGCTGCACCGCTCCGAATACGTGAACGATCCGTTCGTCATAGCGCAAAACGACCGGATGGTGGCGATCAACTCGGCGATCGAGGTGGATCTCACCGGCCAGGTCTGCGCCGACAGCATCGGTTCCAGGCTTTATTCGGCCGTCGGCGGGCAGCTCGATTTCATCTACGGCGCCTCCCGCTCCAAGGAGGGGGTGCCGATCATCACCATGCCGAGCACCTCGACCCTTCGGGACGGCACCATGGTGAGCAAGATCGTCCCGATGCTCAAGCCGGGCGCGGGGGTGGTCACCAGCCGCAACCATGTCCGCTACGTGGTGACCGAGTACGGCGTGGCGTCACTCTACGGCAAGAGCATCCGCCAGCGCACCCAGGAGCTGATCAAGGTTGCCCACCCCCGGTTCCGCGAGGAGATCGCCGCCCAGGCGAGGGAGCTGAAGTACCTGTAGCTAACACCCAATAACAAGAAGGGATACCACAATGAAAAAAATAATTTCCGGTAATGAAGCAATTGCCCTGAGTTTCGGGGATTCCGGCGGTGTCTTCGCCTCCGGCTACCCCGGCACCCCCAGCACCGAAACCCTGGAGGAGGTGGCCCGCCTCGATGAGGTCTACTGCGAATGGGCCCCCAACGAGAAGGTTGCCCTGGAATCGGTCATCGGCGCCTCCATCGCCGGCGGCAGGTGCCTCTCCACCATGAAGCACGTCGGCGTCAACGTGGCCGCCGATGCGCTGATGACCCTTACCTACACCGGCGTCAATGCCGGCCTGATCCTGATGGTGGCCGACGACCCCGGCATGCATTCCTCCCAGAACGAGCAGGACAGCCGCAACTACGCGAGGTTCGCCAAGGTGCCGATGCTCGACCCCGCCGATTCCCAGGAGGCCTACGACTTCGTCCGGGCCGGGTTCGAGATCTCCGAGCAGTTCGACACCCCGCTGATGCTCCGCACCACCACCCGGATCGCCCACGCCAAGGGGGTTGTGGAGCAGCGGGAGAAGATAAAGCCGGTCGTGGGGGAGTGGGCGAGGAACGTCCCCAAATACGTGATGCTCCCCAATTTCGGCAAGATCAAGCATGGCGAGGTCGAAGAGCGTCTCCTGAAGCTGAGGGAGTTCGCCGAGACCACCCCGCTGAACCGGGTGGAAATGGCTGATACCGAGCTCGGCATCCTCACCTCCGGCATCTCCTATCAGCACGTAAGAGAGGCCTATCCCAACGCCTCCGTCCTCAAGCTCGGCCTGGTCCATCCGCTTCCCGAGAAGAAGATCAGGGCTTTTGCCGCCAAGGTCCGGCGTTTCATGATCGTCGAGGAGATGGACGCCATCTTCGAGGAGCAGGTCCGGGCCATGGGGATCAGGGTCGATATCGGCAAGGACCGGATTTCCTACTGCGGCGAGGTGAGCGCGGATATCGTCCGGGCCGCGCTCGGCGATGCCGTGACCGGGAGCGCCCCCCCGGTCGCCGACCTCCCCCAGCGTCCCCCCACCTTCTGTCCCGGCTGCGCCCATCGGGGCCTGTTCACCATCCTGAGCAAGCTCAAGGCCTTCGTTTCCGGCGACATCGGCTGCTACACCCTGGGCGCCCTCCCCCCCATAAGCGCCATGCACTCCTGCATCTGCATGGGGGCGAGCATCAGCGCGGCTCACGGGATGGCCAAGGTCAACGAGATTGCCGGGAGGACGGAAAAGCCGGTCGCCGTCATCGGCGATTCCACCTTCTTCCACTCCGGCATGACCGGGCTGTTGAGCCTCGCCTACAACGGCGGCAATGCCCTGGTGGTGATCATGGACAACCGCACCACCGGCATGACCGGCGGTCAGGAGAACCCCGGCTCCGGCCGGGTCCTGCAAGGGGAGCCCGCCAGGCAGGTGGACATCGCGACTCTGGTCAAGGCGCTCGGCATCGATAATGTTGCCGAGATCAACACCTACGACCTGGCGGAGACCGAGGCAGCCATCAGGAAGGGGCTGGAAACGCCGGGCCCCTACGTGCTGATTGACAAGAACCCCTGCATTCTCCGTTACCGGGTGAAGCAGTCGATGCTGGCCGTGGACCTGGAGAAATGCAGCGGCTGCCGCGCCTGCCTCAAGGTCACCTGTGTGGCGCTGGGAATGGTGCCTGCCGGCGACAAGATGAAGGTTCAGATTGACCCCAACATCTGCAACGGCTGCGGTGTCTGTGCCCAGCTCTGTAAATTCGACGCCATGTCCGTGGTGAAAGGATAGGAGGAAATTATGAAAGTCTTCAATATCGTAATCGCCGGGGTAGGGGGACAGGGGGTGCTGCTCGCCTCCAGGGTGCTGGCCGAAAGCGCCCTTGCCTGCGGCATGGACGTCAAGCAGAACGAGGTCCATGGGATGGCCCAGCGGGGGGGGAGCGTGATCTCCTTCGTCCGGATCGGGGAACGGGTCTATTCTCCGGTGGTCATGCCCGGGAGCGCCGACATCCTGATCTCCTTCGAACCCCTGGAGGCCCTGCGCTACGTCCACTATCTCAAGCCGGGGGGGAAGCTGGTCTACAACAGGGCCACCATCAACCCGAGCACGGTCGCCTCGGGTATGGCCACCTATCCCCCTGATGTGGAGGAGAGAATCGGCCGGGCCTGCCGGGATGCCCATGGCATCGATGCGCTCGCCATCGCCAAGGAGGCGGGGAACGCCAAGGCGGTCAACATGGTCATGGTCGGTTCCGTCATGAAAAACCTCCCCATCGATGCAAAGGTCGTCGAGGGGGTCGTCAGGGAGATCTCCCGGGACAAGGGGGCCGAGGTCAACCTGCGGGCACTCAAGGGGGGCGCCGCCGCCTGAACTACCACCTTAACAAGGGAGGCATTATGAAGTTGAAGCAGCTATCCATATTCCTGGAGAACTCCCCCGGTCGCCTCTATGAAGTCTCGAAAGCCTTCGGCGATGCCGGGATCAACCTCAGGGCGCACTGCATCTGCGACACTTCCCACGACTTCGGGGTTCTGCGGATTATTGTCTCCGATCTTGCCACGGCCCGGGGGATGATAATGGAGCGGCACATCCCCGCCCGCGTTGACGAGGTCATTGCCGCGGAGATCGACGATACCCCCGGCAGTCTTGCCACCACCCTGAAGGTGTTCCTGGGGTCGAGGGTGAACGTCGAATACATGTACGCCGTGGCAGGGGCCACGCCGGGCAAGGCCGTGATGATTTTCCGCTTCAGCGACAATGACCTGGCGATCGAGATGCTGCGGAAGATCGGGGTAAGACTGCTCGATGCCGAGGCCTTTGGCATCCTGGAAGGCCAGGGTTAGCCGGGAGTCGCCGGGAATCGATCAGGCAGCAGCTGCTTGCCGAGCAATGCAAAGGAGTTACCCATGAAGGGAGAAAACAACTACAAGCCAAAGAAGTTTGCGGTCATAGGCGCCGGGCCGGTCGGGGCCATTGTCGCCGCTTTTCTCGCCAGGGGCGGCTATCAGGTTACTCTCTGCGACGTCGTCCCGGCCCTGCTCGAACCGGCCCTGGACCCGGGCATTGTCATCGAGGGGGTCGATAATTTTCAGGCCAGGGTGGCCAGGGTCACTACCCGTGTCGATGATCTCGCCAACGACCCTCCCGATGTGATCATCGTCACCGTCAAGGCCACCGCCCTGCCGATGATCACCTCCGCCCTGGAAGGCTTCGTGGCTGAAGGGCGCTATGTCGTCAGCTGGCAGAACGGCATCGATACCGAACTGGTCCTGGCGCAACAACTCGGCAGGAAACAGGTGCTGCGCGCCGTCGTCAACTATGGCTGTCTGCTGGTAGCGCCGGGCCATGTCCGGCTCGTCTTCCACCACCGTCCCCATTACCTCCAGGAGCTCGATCCCGCCTCCAGGGGCGCCGCCATCGGGATCTGCAACGCGCTCACCGGCTGCGGCCTCGATACCACCCACACCGACCAGATTCGCAACATGGTCTGGAGCAAGACCGTCAACAACTCCTGCATGAATCCGGTCTGCGCCGTAACCGGCAAGACCATGTTCGAGGTCATCAACGACCCGATCCTGTTCGCCCTGGTCGAATCTCTCCTCAAGGAGGGGGTCATGGTGGCCCGCTCCAACGAACTGATGCTCGGTCCGGACTTCTATCCCGACTGCATGGAATACATCAAGGATGCCGGAACCCACAAGCCGTCCATGCTTCAGGATATCGAGGCCGGCCGCAGGACCGAGGTCGATTACATCAATGGCAAGATCATCGAATACGGCAAGCGGTCCGGCATGGCAACTCCTTATAACAATGCGCTCCGCAGCCTGGTCAAGGCCCTGGAGCCGAAGTAAAACCCGAATCCGTAACAGATTTTGTAGGGGCACCCCTTGCGGGTGCCCGAAATCAGGATACCCGCAAGGGGTATCCCTACAAAATTCTCTTTCATCCGAGATTTTAGATAGTGTCCATCCGGAAACTAACAGTGCAACACGTCCTGTCCTGCGTTCACCCATTCCAACCCTAACCCGGAAGAGGAGGCGTAACATGAAACTGTTCAAAGCATGCCTGATGATTGCCGCAGCAGCCATCGCTCTAGGGACCGGCGCTGCCGGCGCCGCCCAGGACGTGGTTACCCTCAAGGTCGCTCACTTCCTGCCGACCAGCTCCAATTTCCATCAGAAGATTCTCCTGCCCTGGTGCGACAAGATCGCCAAAGAGTCGGGCGGCGCGCTCAAGTGCCAGATCTACCCATCCCTGCAGCTGGGGGGCACCCCGGCGCAGCTTCTGGACCAGGTGCGGGACGGGGTGGCTGACATCGTCTGGACGGTGCCGACCTATCAGGCGGGGCGCTTCACCAAGTCCGAGGTGTTCGAGCTGCCGTTCATGGTCAAGAGTGCGGAAAAGGGGAGCCAGGCGATGTGGGACTACGTCCAGAAGAATGCGCTGGACGAGTACAAGGGGGTCAGGCTGCTCTTCACCCATATGCACGATGGTTCGCAGATGCACTTCGGCAAGAAGTCGGTCAAGACCCTGGAAGACCTGAAAGGGGTGAAGCTTCGCGCCCCTACCCGGATCGGCTCCAAGACCCTGGCCGCGCTCGGCGCGGTCCCGGTGCAGATGCCGGCGCCGGCGGTGCCGGAGTCGATCTCCAAGAGCGTGGTGGACGGCGCCAGCATCCCCTGGGAGGTGACCACCGCGTTCAAGCTGCAGGAGATCTGCAAGACCCACACCGAGGTCGCCCCGCACCAGGCCAAGCATTCCAACGCGATCTTCGTGTTTGCGATGAATCCCGGCAAGTACAACAGCCTGCCGGCCGAGCTGAAGAAGGTGATCGACCAGAACAGCGGCCCCGAGGCATCCAGGTGGGCGGGGAAGACGTTTGACGGCTTTACGGCGGCGGCCCGGAAGATTGCCGTGGAGCGCCACAACACCTTCAATATCCTGACCGATGCCGAATACCAGCGCTGGGTGAAGGCGTGCGAACGGGTCGATGATGAATGGATCAAGGAGGTCGACGCCAAGGGCGGCAATGGCAGGGCGCTCCTGAATGACGCCAAGGCCCTGCTGAAAAAGTATCACGATTAGCCTGCAAAGCTGACTCAATACGGGCGGTGCGGCCGCCGCCCGTATACCCTCCATCTTACCCCCCGGCCATGCACCTTGTGCATCCCGTCCTGCAAATAGAAGCATCACCCCGGTTACAGTTATTGTTATACTTTTCATGCGGTTTTGTATAATAATGTCAGGAAATTATCCTAGAATAATCATGCCGTTTTTGGGATTACAACTGGGGCCTGGATGGAGGGGAATGTGAACGGAGGCGAGAAGCGGCTGTCGCTGTCAGAACTCGGCGGTACCGTCCACGAACAGTTGGGTCGGCTCGATTTCGCCGCCGGGGAGGAGTATCTGGCCGGCGTCAGGAGG
>JAMPXD010000178.1 GCA_023701365.1 Geobacteraceae bacterium | reverse complement strand
TTTCCCGAGCCGGCCGGCCGCCACCAGCTCCTCCAGCCGTCGCGGCACTTCCATGCCATAAGGCCCGGCCAGGACCCGCGCCGCCGCCAGGCAGATGTCGAGCCCGACCGTGTCGGCAAGGAGGATCGGTCCCATCGGCATGCCGAATTGCACCGCCGCCCGGTCGATCTCGGCGGCGGGGACCCCCTCCGTCTCCATGGCTGCCGCCTCCAGCAGGTACGGCAGCAGGATCCGGTTGACCAGAAAACCGGGTGAGCTTCTGACAGGAAGTGGCAGCCGGCTGATGGCGCCGACGAAGGAGGTGGCCCTGGCCGCGGTCTCCTCCGCGGTCATTTTCCCCCGCACCACCTCCACCAGCTCCATCCGCGCCACCGGGTTGAAGAAGTGGAGCCCCACCAGCCGCTCCGGCCGCGCCAGCGCCCCGGCCAGCTCCTCCAGGGGGATGCTGGAGGTGTTGCTCGCGAGTATCGCGTCAACCCGCATCCGCGGCTCGATCTGCCGGTACAGCTCCCGCTTGGCCGCGGCGTCCTCGATGACCGCCTCGATCACCAGGTCCGCCCGGGCGATCCCGTCCCCGGCCAGATCGGGGATCAGCCGGTCGAGGGCCGCCTGCACCAGGCGCGGCTCCCGCAGCTGTTTCCGGAACAGCCGGGCGGCGCGCCCGACCATGGCGGCCAGCCGCTCATGCTCCAGGTCCTGGACGGTCACCCTGAACCCCTGGAGGGCGCACCAGGCGGCGATGTCCCCCCCCATCGTGCCGGCGCCGACCACGTGGACGAAGCGGGGCGCGAACCCCCCCTGCCGGCCGATGGAGCGGAGCCGCTCCTGGAGGAGGAAGACCCGCACCAGGTTGCGGGAGCTTTCAGCGGTGATCAGCGCCGCCACCGAGCGGCCCTCCTCCCGGAGCATGGCCTCCTCGTCGGCGCCGAACCGCTCCCAGAGGTCGATCAGGGCAAAGGGGGCGGGGTAGTGCCGCCGGTCGGCGCGCCCGGCCACCGTGCGCCGCAGGTAGCGGGCCAGGAGCGGCCGCATGAACCACATGCCGGAGAGGAAATAGAAGAAGCCGTGTTCGAGCGGGGCGGGGAGGTGGCGGATCGTCGCCCGGGCGGCGTTTTCCAGGTGGCGCTCCGGCAGCGCGTAGTCCACCAGGCCGAGCTTTGCGGCCTTGCGCGCAGCGACGCTCCGGCCGGTGAGCATCAGCTCCAGGGCGGGGAGCGGGCCGATCAGGCGGGTGAGCCGCACCGTCCCGCCGAAGCCGGGATGGATGCCGAGCTTCACCTCGGGGAGGCCGAGCCGGGTCTCCGGGGTGTCGGCGGCAAGCCGGTAGCGGCAGGCGAGCGCCAGCTCCAGGCCACCCCCGAGGCAGAAGCCGCGGATCAGGGCGACGGTGGGAAAGGGGAGCCGTTCCAGCCGGCCGAGGATCTGCTGGCCCCGCTCGATCAGGGCCAGGGCCTCGCCGGCATCGGCGAGGCCGGTGAACTCGGTGACGTCGGCCCCGGCGATGAAGCCGGTTTCCTTCCCGGAGCGGATCACCAGGCCGGCCGGCTGCTGGCCGGCGATCTCCTCCAGGAGCAGGTCCAGCTCCTCCAGTGCCTCACGGGACAGGGCGTTGACGCTTCGCTCCGCCCGGTCGAAGGTGAGCCAGACGACCCGCTCGCCGTCCTGTTCGGTCCGCCAGTGGCGGTACGGTTCATGCGCCATGGGGCACCCCCTCGCCGCGCTCGATCAGCATTGCCCCCCCCTGGCCGCCGCCGATGCAGAGGCTCGCCATCCCGCGCCGGGCGTTCTCCCGCGCCAGCACGTGGCAGAGGTGGAGGACGATCCGGGCACCGCTGGTCCCGACTGGATGGCCGATCGCCACGGCGCCGCCGTCCACGTTGAGCCGCTCCGGGTCGATGGGGGGTAGCGGGCCGGCGAGCCCCAGCTCCTCGCGGCAGTACTCCGGGCTCTGCCACGCCGCCAGGCAGGCGAGCACCTGGGCGGCGAACGCCTCGTTGATCTCCCAGTAGTCCACGTCCGCCACGTCGAGCCCCTGCCGCGCCAGGATCGGGGCCATCGCGTGGACCGGGCCGAGCCCCATCTCCGCCGGCTCCACCCCGGCCCAGTGGCAGTCGGCGATCCGCCCCAGCACCGGCAGCCGGTAGCGGCCGACCGCCTCGGCGCTCGCCAGGAGGAGCCAGGCCGCGCCGTCGGTGACCTGGGCGCTGTTCCCGGCGGTGACCAGGCCGAACGGCGGTTCGAAGGCCGGCCTGAGGCGGGCGAGTCCCGCCATCTCGGTGTCCCGCCGGACCCCCTCGTCGTGGTCGTAATAGTTGCCGGCGCTGTCGCAGATGACGGCGATCTCGGCGAGCCTCCCCTCGTCCCGGGCCCGCGCCAGGCGCAGGTGGCTCTCCAGGGCGTAGCCGTCCATCCGCTCCCGGCTGATCCGGAAGCGGTGGGCGAGGATCTCCGCGGTCTGCCCCATGGAAAGGCCGGCCACCGGATCGGTCAGGCCGCGCAACAGGGCGATCACCGGCCGGAAGTGGCCGGGGCGGAGCCTGCCGAGGAGGCTGAGCCGTTCCCCGCTGCTCTTCGCCCGGCCCCATTCCCCCAGGAGCTCCGCCATCTCGTCGTTCAGGAGGAGCGGGGCGTGGCTCATCGCCTCGGTTCCCCCGGCCAGCACCAGCTCGGCGCGGCCGTGGGCGATGTTCATGGCCGCCGCATCCACCGCCTCCATCCCGGAGCCGCAGTTGCGCTGCACGGTCCAGGCCGGCACCCTCTTGCCGCACCCCAGCCGGAGGGAGACCACCCGGCCGATGTTCGCCTCGTCCGGGCCGGGGATGATGCAGCCGAGGATCACCTCGTCCAGCTCCTCCGGCGCGAACGGCTGGCGCAGCAGGAGCGCCCGCCCGGCCGCCACCGCCAAGTCGGCGGCGCGAAACGGCCCCGGTGTCCCCCGCGCCTTGAGAAACGGGGTGCGCATGCCGTCGACGATGTAGACCGGCCTTCCACCTCTGTATGCTCCTGGATCTGCCATTAGCTGCTCCTTGGACATAACTGTTCAGCAAATATTGCTGTTCTTTGAAGAAGTTCGAAACCATTCAGAACCGACCAGGACATAACTCCCCCTAACCCCCTCTTAGCTTAAGAGGGGGAATGAAAACTCCTCCCCTTAAGTTAAGGGGAGGTCGGGAGGGGTTAGGTCCGCATCATCCGCGTTCTATCGCTTTTCCCCCAGTGCCGGGAAGTCGTCCACCCGGATCGCCTCCCGGCGGGCCGCCAGCGCCTGCCGCACGGTCTCCGCCTCTTCGCCGCTGATGATACCGGCCGCTACCCCGGCCGTCAGGATGGCCGCGTCGTCCCCCTTCCCGATGCTCCCCGCCTTGACCGCCTCCCGCAGCTTCTGTTCCACCGGTTCCGCCGCGACTGCCTTCACGAGGGCGTCCTCCAGCCTGGCGAGCGGTTCATCCGCCCCTTCCGGGATGAAGAGGCCGGCGGTCAGCCGGTCCCTGAGCGGCGACGGCTCCAGCAGGGTCTCGGCGACCAGGTGGCCGAGCCGGTCGCCCGGCCCGCCGAAGGGCCGGCCGAGGGGGAAGAGCAGCAGCCGGAGCAGCCAGGCCGCCGGCCGGAGCGGCAGGTTGTGGATGATGCCCGCGAACCCCTCCTGGATCTTCAGCAGGCTCTCCTCGCAGCCCCACTGCACCAGGGGGAGCTCGTCCCGCGGCCAGTCCCGGTCCTCGAACCGCTTGAGGAGCGCCGAGATCAGGTAGAGGTGGCTCAGGATGTCCGCCAGCCGGCCGGACAGCTTCTCCCGCCGCTTCAGGCTCCCCCCCAGGGTGAGGAGCGCCACGTCGGCGCTCAGGGCGAAGGCCGCGCAGAGGCGGGTCGCCGCCTGGAAATAGCGGCGCGCCGGCCCGGCGGGGGCCTTGGCCAGCCGCCCGCCGGTCACCCCGTAAAAGAGGGACCGGGCCGCGTTGTTGAGGGTGAAGCCGAGGTGCTGCCCCAGGAGCCGGTCGAAGTCCGCCAGACCCCGCTCCCGGTCCGGGTTCGCCGCGGCCCGCATCTCCTTCAGTACGTAGGGGTGACAGCGGATCGCCCCCTGGCCGAAGATGATCATGGAGCGGGTGAGGATGTTGGCCCCCTCGACGGTGATACCGATCGGGACCGCCTGGTAGAGGCGGCCGAGGAGGTTGCGCGGCCCGAGGGAGATGCCGCTCCCCCCGAAAATGTCCATCCCGTCGTTCACCACCTGGCGCATCCGTTCGGTTGACTGTTGCTTGACGATGGCGGAGACGACCGACGGCCTCTCCCCCCGGTCGACCGCGCCGCAGGTCATCTCCCGGGCGGCGTCGATCAGGTAGGTGCTGCCGGCGATCCGCGCCAGCGCCTCCTCGATCCCTTCGAAGCGGCCGATCGGGACCCGGAACTGCCTGCGGACCCGGGCAAAGGCGCCGGCGGCCCGGGCCGTGAGCTTCGCTCCCCCGCAGCTCAGGGCCGGGAGGGAGATGGAGCGGCCGGCGGCCAGGCTCTCCATCAGCATCCGCCACCCCTGACCGGCTCCGTCCGCCCCGCCGACCAGCCAGCCGAGGGGGATGAACACATCCCTGCCCCAGGTGGGGCCGTTCTGGAACGGGACCCCGAGGGGGTCGTGGCGGGTGCCGATGGTGATCCCCGGGGTATCGCTCGGGACGAGCGCCAGGGTGATCCCAGGCTCTTCCTCCTCTCCCAGGAGCCGGTCCGGGTCGCGGAGCCGGAAGGCGAGGCCGATCACGGTCGCCACCGGGCCGAGGGTGGTGTAGCGCTTTTCCCAGTTGAGCCGGACCCCGACGGTCTCCACCCCCCGGAAGGTCTCGCGGCAGACCACGCCGGTGTCGGGGATGGAGGCGGCGTCGCTTCCCGCCTCGGGCCCGGTCAGGGCGAAGCAGGGGACCTCCTCCCCCCTGGCCAGGCGCGGCAGGTAATACTGCCGCTGCTCCTCGGTGCCGTAACGGAGCAAGAGCTCGGCCGGGCCGAGGGAGTTGGGGACCATCACCGTCACCGCCGCCGCGACGCTGCGGGAGGCGATCTTCATGATCACCCGGGAATGGGCGATGGCGGAAAAGCCTTTTCCCCCATACCCTTCCGGGATGATCATCCCGAAAAAGCCCTGCTCCCTGATGAAGCGCCAGACCTCCGGCGGGAAGTCGCGCAGCTCGGTGGTGATGCGCCAGTCGTCGAGCTGCCGGCAGAGCTCCTCCACCGGCCCGGCGAGGAACGCCTCCTCCTCCGCGGTCAGCTCCGGCAGCGGCTGGGAGAGGAGCTTCTCCCAGTCGGGGTTGCCGCTGAACAGCTCGCCGTCCCACCAGACCGTCCCCGCCTCCAGCGCCTCCCGCTCGGTCCGGGACAGGGGGGGAAGCATCCGCCGGAACATGGCAAGGAGTGGCCGCATCAGCAGGGGGCGGCGCAGTGCGGTGACGTTGACGCTGACCGCGGCCGAGAGAAACAGAAGCCAGACCAGCCAGCTTACGTCTGTGTATCTCCCTGCGGTGTAGGTCCAGAGCCCCAGCAGGAGGGCGAAGGCCCCGGTCCAGAGCGGCAGCCGCGCCCGGAAGTAAGCCAGCAGCCAGATTGCCGCCATCGTCAGAATGAAGAAGGTCATCTTTTTGCCTTTCCAGGTTCCCCTCTCCGCAGGTTAAGGATGGCGGGGAAAAAACCTGACAGAGCTGAGGTTCCTGCAATAGTGAATTTTCATCGTAGGAGCGCCGCCCCGGCGCGATAACATGACGAAATCGCGGCGAGGGCGCCGCTCCTACTCGGCAGTGTAAGTATTAATTATAGACCACAAAAGCGAAGGGGCAACGTCGCGGGCATGGATCGGGCGAATCATCTGTCAGCGCGGTGCAAAATTTTCTCCCCGCGTTAGCAAATGGAAAAATCGGGGCTATAATTAATAAAAAACAGCACGGATATCCGGAATGGGGGGGATACCATGAACAATACCAGTACCAGCACGCTCCAGCACCACCTCGCCGAGGTGAAGGAGGGGAAGCGAAGGTTCGAGAACGCCTTCCAGGCGGTGACGCGGATGATCTTCGAGGGGGGGATCGAAAAGGTGGTGGTGAACAGCCGGACCACCTACGACTTCACCCTGTTCCGCACCGGCCGCAAGCATCCGGTCGGGCTGTACGACGAGATCAACAGCTTCGTCTCCTTCGTCAAGGACGCCGCCGAGGGGGGCTCCTCCAAGGAGATGGCCTTCGTCCTGGTGGGTGAGCCGGGGAACGGCAAGACCTTCTTCGTCGAGTACCTCTGCACCAAGTACCGCCAGTTCCTGTCCCAAGAGGGGAACCGGCGCTACACCTGGCGCCTCACCGGGATGGACCGGCTCGGCTCCTACGGCCGGATCGCCGTCATCGAGTCCCAGACCTACGAGGACCCGCTGGTCCTCGCCATGAACCTCTACCCCGACCCGGACGACAACAGAAAGTTCCTCGCCGAGCGGGCCGGCTTCACCGACCAGGAGATCGAGACCCTGTTCGACAGCTACCGGCCGCTCGGGGCGTGCAGCGGCTACATGTGGAACGACATCCTCAACTTCACCGGCGGCGACATCGACGAGGCGCTGAAGTTCGTCGAGATCATCCCGGTCCCCCTCACCGAGAGCCTCGGCACGGTGACCGGCAAGTATCCGGCCAAGGACAAGATCACCTCGTCGTCGGTCGATCTCCTCGGGGAGGAGTCGATCCAGCGGCTGCTCCACATCACCGACACCAACAACCCGTACCGCTTCGATCTCAGGCGGGGGGCGCTCGCCCGGGTGGCCGGCGGCGGCATCCATTTCGCCGACGAGATCTACAAGAACAAGAAGGACCTGGTCCAGGTCTACCTGGGGGTGATCCAGAACCGGACCATCGAGATCGACGGCTACAAGTGGCCGATCGACACCCTGATCGTCGCCACCAGCAACAACTCGGAGTTCAACCGCTTCCTCTCGGAGAAGGAGGAGGCGCCGATCATCGACCGCTGCCGGATCTGCTACGTCTCCCACAACACCCACTACCGGATGCAGGAGCAACTCACCTCCTACGCCATCGGCGGCGAGACCAAGACCACCCTGACCCGGGAGGACCTCCACCTCGACCCGAACCTGAACTACGCGGCGAGCGTGGCGGTGGTCCTGACCCGGCTTCCCCGCTCCGAGAAGCTCACCCCGGTGGAGACCCTGAAGCTCGCCGCCGGCGAGGTGGCCGGCGAGAAGAGCACCAAGACCCTCGCCGAGGTGATCGATCTCCTCAACCAGGAGCCGGACATCACCAAGCGCTTCGGCCAGAAGGGGATCGGCCAGAGAAACCTCGGAAGGACCATGCAGGTGCTGGCGGAGAGCTCGGAGACCAACGAGGGGCGCTGCATGGTGGCCCACGACGTGTTCCGCGCCATCGAGCGGGTGATCCTCGACTACGTGACCGACGCCGCCGACCGGGCCAAGTACCTGGACGACCTGAAGATCGCCCGGGGGCTCTACCGGGAGCGGATCATGACCGAGATGTTCAACGCCTACATGGACGAGCCGTACGCCATCCGCCGGGACGTGATGAACTATGTGAACATGATCGTCGGCATCGACGCCGAGAACCTGGGTCCGGACCGGCTCTGGAAGTACAAGGACCCCCAGACCGGCCAGCTGAAGGCGATCAAGATCGACGAGCGCTACGTGCGCAACATCGAGGACCGGCTCGGCCTCAAGACCGAGGAGCAGCGGGAGAGCTTCCGCACCTCGATCCGGAAGATCTACGGCCAGAAGATCTCGGTTACCCCCTCCTACGACTTCATGGACAACCTGGAGTTGGTCAAGGCGGTCACCGACGTCCGTCTCAAGAGCGACATCGCCGGGGCCGGGAGCCTGATCGGGGCCCTCGCCAACCGGACCAACGAGGAGAACCAGAAGCTGTACGACCGGATGATCGACACCATGCTGAAGAAGCTGGGGTATTGCCGGACCTGTGCGGAGAAGACCATAGAGTACTTCTGCACCCAAGAAGACGAAGTCTGAGGAAACGCGGCTTTTCCGCCAGCTCTGCGTAAGTCTTCGGGATTCCTTGTGCGGCTTAGCGCTGCTAAGCCTCCGCGTCATCCCTCGACAGCCTTGATCTGACGAAAAATCCACGTTTCCGGGAAGGTTGAAAAACAGAAATACGTGAAGCTATGGACAAAAACCTTCAGACATATTTCGCAGAGATAAAAATCCGGGGTCTCTCCCCGGAGCGGGAGGAGCGGCTTCTCGTCGAGCTCTCGGACCGGCGGGACCATGGGGTGGACGCCGCTCTGCGGGCTGTCGTCGAGCCCCACCCCTTTTACGGCACGGGCGACCTGGCCGCGCTTCAGGACTCGCCGCCGCTGCGGGGGTCGTACACCGCCGGGATTCGCTCGCTGGATGAGTTGCTGGAGCGGGACCGGCAGCGGGAGAAGGACGGCTTTCCCCGCAAGATCCGGATAGGACGGATGATCCGCCCCGGGCGCAAGGGAGGGAAGGAGCGGTTCGTCATCGTCCCGACCACCGTGGAGGAGAAGTTCGTCCATGACCGGGTCAAGGTGCCGGAGGAGGGGGAGGGGACCTCCGGTGGGAGCGGCGCGGGCGAGGAAGGGGAGGTGATCGGCGAGCAGCCGGTCCGCCCGGAG